>JAPUDW010000095.1 GCA_027492915.1 Bacteroidota bacterium
GTCAGGGGTTCCACATTCGGGTAAGCCGCTGCCATCAGCAGAATCAGTCGTGCAGGTGACGCCCGCACCGGGGAAATCTTGAGCCATCGCCGGTACAATCAAGGTTCCAAATGCCATTACAATACATAAAACTAATAGACGCAGTTTCATAAAAAAATTCCTTTAGTAGCGTAAAAAACACATATTACTAAAGTACCACAGCAAAGGTATTGGAAGCATTAAGAGTTAATTTCCATTAAATGTTTATATTTATCGAAGGCGGTGTCAAACTTGCCTTGGATATTCTTTTATAGATGTAGGAACGTGACCACCATCTCCGCCACCTGTTCCGCCGCTTTTGGCGTGAGGTGCAGCCCATCGAAGGAGTAGGTATAACCGCCGCGCTGGCGTTCGGTTTCGTAGTCCTGCCAGCCGCTCGTCACCCGCTGCCCGATCAGGTTGATCGTCGCCTGATTCAGCGGTGGGCGGTCGGGGATGTGGGCGGGGTTCATCGTGCTCATCAGGTCGAGCGTGGGTACGTTCAAGCTGCGGCAAACATCCGCCGCAATCGCGTTATACTGGTGCATGGTCTCCACCACTGTCGGGTTCTGCTCCATCGGGCTAAGGCCGACATACGCCACTACCTGCGCGGCCTGAATGCGCGTTAGCAGGTCGCGGAAGGCGGTGCGAAAGTCATCGGGCGAAACAATCCCGTTGGGGACTTTCATCACCCGTTCGTAATAACGCCGCGTCTCCGGCTGGCTGTAGCTGATGGCATCATTACCGCCGCAAAAAACCATAATGGCATCCAGTTCTTGCTCCAACAGCGCGTCTAACCGTGCCAGCAGGTTAAAGATGGTGTTGCCGTTTTGTCCGGCGTTGATGATGGTGTGCTGCGGTAGGCGGGCAGCCACACCGGCGACAAAATTACCGCCATAGCTGCCCTCTACCAAACTGTTGCCTAAGAATGCGATCTTCACAGGTCTGCTCTAAAAGCCTTTGTAGCCGTTATCGGATGCGTCGAAACGGGCGCGGCGGGTGACTTCGGTTTCTTCGATCATCTTCGCCAGTTCCTTGTAAAATGGGTCGTCTCCGAGCTTGGCCTTCCGCAGCGCTTCGAGCAGTTCTTTCCCCAACCTCTCAAGATCCATGAGCTGTTTGTTATTCACTTCTTCAAAGTTCATACGGATTGACTTTCACTAGGCGGCGCTCGTGGCTGCCCCGCTGATGGATATTTTACACCCCCTAAGCATACCGCTGAATCAGCCAATCACGCCACATGAGTGCGGTTAAGGCTGGGTTAGCTATGGTTGGTAGTGAGATGCCAATACAGCTTTTAATGTAGTTTATCGAAATAATTAGCTAAACACCCACGCTGCGTAACCTTCCTTATACAAGATACGTTCTTCGAGTTTCTCTAATCCCACTCTGCTTGACATTGTTGATAAATTAGTAGATGATCGAGTTCTAAAGGGGTGGAAATGACTAAAACGCATCAAACCAACAGCCCAACCAATAAAACTTCTAAAGCCTCATCATCAACTGCCCAAAAACCTGATGATAAGCAGCAGACTTTCAACCCACAAACCAAGTTAGATGTTCTTATTCAACATGCCAAAGAAAATCCACAGTCATTAAAAGCGGACGATATTATCCATCTGCAACGCACATTGGGTAACAGCGCCGTCAGCCGTTTATTGCCATCGCCCCCGATCTCGGATGGGGCGCTTGCTGCGAATTCCCACATTCAACTCAAGCCTGCGGATATTAATCAAAGCCACACTTTAAACTATGACGATACTGGAAAATTGACTAATGCAGCTGCTCCCCGTTCAACTGGCTTGAAACGGCCGTTGGTCATTAACGCACAACTAAAAAAGGGATGGGTGACACCCGATACAAAAGTAAAGGGGGGGCATCTTTTCAAAGCAGAGTTCGGTGGGGTGGATGATGAAACCAACGTTGTACCGTGGCAAATCAGTACCGAGGATGCCTTCACCACATTCGAGGAGACGTATAAAGCTGCTGCGGATATAGATGCTGCTCAGGCTGCAACGACTAAAAGCCCTTTCGCGGCAACGGTTCACACAAAAGCCACCTTTGTTGACCGACCGGATTTACTCCTCAGCGACACAGAACTTGATAAGGAAGGTTGGCCGGAAGGGAAAGACCGTGATGAACGCAAGGCTAAATACGCAGACGTTGCTGAACGCTTCTCCGGTGTCCCCACGACAGTAAATGTAACGGTTGACGGCCTATCAACCACGCCTAAACCATTTGATATAGCCGGTGCTGAAATAGCTCCGGCATTTACGAAGAACCCTGAAGCAATCAAAACCACCTATGTCATTCCAGAACGCTACGAACGCAATGCCACTAAACCTCGCGTATTCAATACCATCACAGACTGGAAAAAGGCTTCGAAAAAAGAGACCCCTGTATCCGATGATTTTGAAAGAAGAGCCAAGATCATGCATGTGATGGGTAGGCACGCAGCAAATTTCGGTCTTACTGCTGGAAACGGTCAGGCCAATCTAGCAAAACTTGAAAAAAAGATCAGTGACTTTATTGCCGATGCCCCCAATCAGGAACAAATTCTAGGGACATACAAAGGGGAAGATGTTTTCCACTATCTTGAAAAAGCGAAAAATCGTGATGAAAAACCATTGTGGGCATGTACAAACCTGGGCGGAGAATTAGTCGCTGCATTTACATTAGCACCGACCCAATATGACTCCTTAATCTCGAAGGGAGTGGTTAAGTAGTGACTGAACTGGGCAGCATCCTTAAGCTGATGACCACTTTTGGGGAGGGAAAGCTGGATGCTCCAGCTTTTACAAAACGTTATATCAAGCTGTGGAATAAACTGGTTGATGAGCAGAATGCAGCCATAGCCCGTCATCCCCTAATCAGTCAGAAATTAAATGAGCTACAGGAGATGCACCGAAACGGTGAGATCTCGTCAGAGCGTTATTCGGAAGCTGTACAAGAACAGTATGCGCTTTTACCCAACACCACCGTCCGCCCCGGCAGCAAAGTTTCCGAGATCCTCGACCACATATTTGTTGAAGTGGATTCCTACCGCGAAAATGAGGATGAGGCGATCAGCCCCTATATCACCGCTGATGAACTGCATGAAGCCGTAACCCAAGCCCTGAATGACTTGGCAACTTAAGGGTCAAGCGCACAAGAGCTTCACAGGATAGCCGCTTATTTCTCTCCATCTTTGCCGTTTCTCGCAACTTGCTCCCATGTTGTGAACCATTAGTATTTTTATTGCCTCCATCGCTGTGCCAAGCCTCCCGTGGGATGCGACTGGAAGAAGGCCTTTAGAGCGGGGGAGGTGTCGCACCAGCAACGGAAGGGACTTCAAACTATTATCTCTTACGTTTGAATCAGGTTTGTCGGCAAACCGTTTTCTAACCATATGCCAACTTCACCCGCCCATTCCTCTCCTGCAAAGTTAGCTCTAACCCCGCTTAAAAGCTACCAAATATTCTTCCAAATGGTCACCCTTTAAAACCCAATATCGTTTATGCTGTCAATAGAATAGGTTGTAGGAGGAACGAGCGGTGCATCAACAGCATTACAACCGTTTGTTCGTATCTAAAATAACAGTTTTGCAGCAAACGTTGCTATAGTCCCCTTGTGGGGCAGCAGCAGCCCCATAACGATTGTTGCAGCAAAATTAGCCGAGCAATCCGCCGAATTGGCACAAAAATACTTTTGCCATTGCCGCCTTTGCTGCCAAATTTGCCAACTGTTTTTACTCCCTTGCCCTGTTACTACGGGCTATCGCGTACTGAGCTTGCGAAGGTAGCCGATGTGGGCTGGGGATGGGGTTTCCGACATAAAACCCGTTTATGTCGTCGCCGACATGGACGACTTCGCCGACATAAAATTGATTCTGAATTTGACGAATTTGCAGAATTTTACGACGAAGGAGTCCTTTAGGGCGAATTTTTGGCACATCGCTCTCTCAAATCCGCCGTTCTAACCAGCATTGATTGTGTAAATTGCGAATTTTACGAATGACGAAAGTGAAGAAAATGAAGAGTATAGAAGCTAAAAGCTAAATGGCACTATACTGCCGCCGCCGCCGCCAACTTTCGACTGGCAGCTAAAACAAAAAGGCGACCCAATGAGGTCGCCCTTCCAAACATGCATTGAAACGAAGTTACTCGGCTTTGTCGAAGTCGAGGTCAGCCGATTGTGAGCCGGTCGCGGCCTGCATGAGCAGCGTCAGGCGGGCGGCCATCGCGGCGGGGTCGGGGTGGATGCCGTCCTGCAAGAGCGCGGTTTCAAACACCTGCTCCTCCACCACCTTAATCAGCGGGTTTTCCGGTGTGCTGGCGAGCATCTGGCTCAGGTTGTGCATCAGCGGGTGGCGCGGGTTGAGTTCCAGCGTTTTCACCGGCAGTTCGTAGTCCTTATCCAGCAGGCGGTTGATGCGGTACATCTGGCGGCTGGCACCCGATTCGTCACTGACCAAACGGGCGGGGCTGCCGGTCAGTGTCTTGCTGGCGCGTACTTCCTTCACGCGGTCGCCAAGCAGCGCCTTGAAGTGGGTTTGCAGCGCCTCGAACGTATCTTCGGCAAGGCTTTCGCGGGCGGGTGTCTCGTCGGCTTTGGCCTCGCCGATGCTGCTCAAGTCGATGTCGGCCTCGTCCACGTTGCGCAGCTTGTGCTCTTTGTAGGCATCCAAACCCATCAGCATGAAGGGGTCAACCGGATCAACGAAGTACAGCACTTCGATACCGCGCTGGCGGAAAGCATCCAAGTGTGGGCTGCGGGCAGCGCTGTGGTAATCCTCGCCGATGATGTAGTAAATATCGTCCTGACCGGTGACCATACGTCCGGTGTAATCTTCCAGCGAGAACAGTTCATCAGCGTTGGCGCTAGTGGTGGTCGGGAAAAACAACAGCGGTTCAACATCGGTACGGTCGGACGGGGCGACGGCGACACCCTGCTTGATGAAGCGCCCGAACTGCTCGTAAATCTTGAGGTATTCTTCCTTATTCTTCTGCGCCAGCCGCTTGAGGTCGCTCAACACCTTGCTGGTGATCGTCTTTTTGAGGTTCGCCATAATCTTGTTGGCCTGAACACTCTCGCGATTGACGTTCAGCGGCAGGTCTTCGCTGTCCACCACGCCCTGCACGAATTGCAGGTATTCGGGCAGCAGGTCTTTGGCGTATTCCTGAATAAGCACCTTGCGGGCATAGAGTTTGAGGCCGGGTTCCTTGCGCGGGTTGAGCATGTTGCGCTCGCCGTTGGAGGGGATGTAGAGCAGCGCGTAGAACTGGAGCGGCACATCCGCACGCATGTGGATGCGGTGGAGGGGCGATTCCCAATCCATCGTCGCCATCTTATAGAAGTCGTTGTACTGCTCGTCGGTGATTTCCTTCGGTTCCTGCCGCCAGATGGCGATCTGCTTATTGGTGGCTTCTTCGGTGTCACCCACGTAAATGGGGAAGGCGATGTAGTCCGAGTGACGGCGAATGACATCTTTGATCTTCCACTCTTGCAGGAATTCCTTGGCATCTTCCTTGAGGGTGATAATCATGTCGGTACCGCGTGATTCACGCTCGGCGGGTTCAATGCTGTAGGTCGCGCCGCCGGTGGATTCCCACGCGTAAGCCGGTTCATCCTTCTTATACGAACGTGAGACGACGCGCACCTTGTCGGCAGCCATGAACACCGAGTAGAAGCCCACGCCGAACTGCCCGATGACATCCGAAGCCGCGCCGCTGTTGGCGGACTGCTTGGCAGCCTCAATGAAGGCTTTCGCACCGCTGCGGGCGATGATACCGAGGTTGTTCGCCAGTTCGTCTTTGGTCATGCCGATGCCGCTGTCGCTGATGGTGATCGTGCCGGCTTCCGCGTCGGCCTTGATCTCAATCGCGAGTTCGGCGTCGGCGTCCTGCACGTCATGGTTGGTGAGCAGTTCAAACTGGACACGGTTAAGCGCGTCCGAGGCGTTCGAAACCAATTCGCGGAGGAAAATTTCGCGCTCGGTATAAAGCGAGTGGATCAGAATATCCAACAACTGCTGGATTTCTGCCTGAAAAGTATACGTCTCAGCCATAATGCTTCACTCCTGCTGGGTCGAGTTTAAGATTTATTGAATGGGTATATGTAAAATCCGAGGTATTGTATAACACGCCTGTATAAGAAACGAGTAAACATTAGCCAACTTCGACTTCTGCCCAACGCCGCTGTTCAAATCAACCAGCGCTCGGCGGGTTTAGTTCAGCCCGTACACCGTTAATGAAGATGCGGATGCTGGTATCAAAGCGCGTATCGTGGGTTTCATCCTTCCACGCTTCCATCACGTTGTTCATGGTCTGGAAGGTCTCGACAATCGACAGCAAATCCCCTTCCGTTTCATCGCGTTCAGGCGGGAAAGCAGGCGAGGCTTGCTCCTCGATAACCGAGCCGAAGGTGAAATTGATGATGGTGACGGTGATGATGCCCGCCTTGCTGTAGTCGAAACCGTTGTTATGGAGCACGCGAATGGTTAAGTCCCACAGTTTGAGCAGCATAACCGCAACATCAGGATGAGCACCGGCGACCACCCGCGCCCCTTCAGTGTGAGCCAGAAGCGCCTGCCGCAGTTCATGGGCGAGGGTATCCAGCCATTGTGCCCAGTCACGCGCGTCGTCGGTGAAGTCCAGTGTATTGAAATGTTCTTCGAGGATAGCGTTTGCCATTTCATCGAACAACCGCACTTTATTAGCGATGTGCCAATATATCGAAGCGGCTTTCACATTCAGTTCGGTCGCCAGCCGCCGTAGGGTGACGGCCTCTAAGCCGTCGCGGTCAAGGATCGCAAGGGCGGCTTGAACGATTTGTTTTTTCTGCATCGCCATAATGAATCAGCCTAACCTCTTGACAATTACTCGAAAGAGACGTAATCTAACATCGTTAGTCTAACACTGTTAGATTAGCAAAGCTTAACACTGTTAGAGAGGACAAGGACATGATAACACCGATCATAGAAATCGAACATCTTGTAAAACAATACCGCAAGGCGCAGAAGCCTTCGGTTGATGACATCAGTTTTAGTGTCGAAGCGGGTGAGTTCTTCGCCTTTTTGGGGCCGAACGGCGCGGGCAAAACCACCACCATTTCGATCTTAACAACCACCCTCGCCAAGACCAGCGGGCGGGTGACGATTGCCGGATATGATCTCGACCGCGAGATGCAGCAAATCCGCGAGAAAATCGGCATCATTTTTCAGAAGCCGAGCCTCGATGAGAACCTGACTGCCGAGGAAAACATTCGCCTGCACGTTTGCATTCACGGGTTGTACGCTTATCGACCGTTCTACCGGCTGATGCCCGCCGCCTACCGCAGCCGTATTGAAGAACTGGCGAGTGTCGTCGGCCTTGAAGAAAACCTGTTTAAGCCGATGAAAACCTTCTCCGGCGGGATGCAGCGCAAGCTCGAAATCATCCGCAGCTTGATGCACCAACCGGCTATCCTGTTCTTAGACGAGCCGACAACGGGCTTGGATGCCGTCAGCCGCAGCAACCTGTGGCAGTACCTGCAAGAGATGCGGCGTACTACCGCCACCACCATCTTCCTGACCACGCACTACATCGACGAAGCCGAGAACGCCGACCACGTTTGCATTATTAACCACGGCAAAGTTGCGTTACAGGCCACACCGCAGGAGATGAAGCAGCGCTTGCTCGACCGTTATGTGCTGGTGGATGCGCCTGATCAGGCACAATTACGAGCTGAACTGAACGAGTGGGGAATCGACTTCAAGGCGAATGGCACGGGCTTCAAAATTCCGTATCAGGAAGCGACCCCGCAAACGTTGATCGCCCGACTGCAAACGCCGTTATCGCTATTGAAAGTCCACGAGCCGAGCCTCGAAGCCGCTTATGTTAATTTGATCGGAGCCGCATGATGAACAAGTTTACCCGTGACCTAAACGCGATTGTCGCCATCGCCGCGCGGGAGGTGATGAACTTCACCCGCACACCTTCGCAGATCGTCTTTGTGCTGATTTTTCCTGTCATCTTCTTGGGCGTTCTGGGTGGCAACCTTGAGCAGAACCTCGGCGGCGATGTGGGATTCAACTTCATGCAGTTTATGTTCTTCGGCGTGGTCGTCAGCACCCTGTACCAGACGACCTTCACCAGTGTCATCAAGCTGGTAGAAGACCGCGAGAACGACTTCACGCAAGAAATTTTCGTCGCGCCGATTTCGCGGTACGCAGTGATCCTCGGCAAAATCTTTGGCGGGACGATCACTAGCTTCCTCTCGCTCGTTGGCTTACTGGTGATGGCGCTGGTGCTGCAAATTCCACTGACGGCAGCGGATGTCGGGCGTGTGCTGCTGATGTGGCCTGTCATCTGTATCGCAGCCGGAACGTTGGGGATTTTGTTCATCAGCATCGTCAACGATTCTCGGACAGCGGATACCGGCAGCTTCCTTATCATCATCCCGCAAATGTTTCTGGCAGGCATTATGACTCCCGTAACGCAATCAACGGGTGTCCTCGCGGTACTGGCGCACCTGATGCCAATGACCTACCTCGCGGATTTGGTACGCAACCTCGTGTACGCAGGTCGGCCTGAGTTCAGCCAAATTGTGTTGTACAATCCGCTGTTTGATCTGGCTGTTAGTGTGGGCTTAGCGGGGATATTCCTCGTCATTGGGACGATGTTGTTCACCCGCAGCTCCCGTGCGCGGTAGGGTGATTATTTCGTAAGGAAGCGAACCCATCATGAGTCCTGCTGTTATCCTCGCCTTCATCAACCTGTTCTTCGCAGGTATGCTAGCGGGTGTCGAATTTGTGATCCACTATGGTTTACGTGCGCCCGCCGAAATTCTGGATAACCACGCGCAAATCCAGCTTCGGCAAGCCTTGATTTTGCGGATGCGCATACTCGTGCCTGCCTTCTTTTTGCCAACGGCTATTTTGGGGCTTATCGTCACGGTTTTAGAGGCTGGTACGTCCGGGTTCTGGCTGCGATGTGTAGGACTAATCGCCGTGCTCATCTGGATACTCATCCGGGGCGTCGGCACGGTGCCAATGAACAGCGCTATGCTCACATGGCAGGCAGACGCACCACCGGAGAACTGGAAAGCAGTCGTCAACCATACTGAACGGTTTCATATCGTCGGTGTGTGGTCGACAATTATTGCCTTTGCGCTGTTCTTAGCGGCTACCGCACTCAACCTCACCGCACATTAACTGCCCTAAAATTTACCCGATTGTGCGCTGGAAATCCGGCGTACAATCGGATTGCGCATGTATACGGAGTCAATAAAGGGATATTCGATGTCTGAAAATAATTTACCACCTGCCCCGTCGATTGAGAACCTGTCGCGCGATGATTTGACTAAAGGGCGCGAACGTGTCATGGGCAATTTGCTGGAACAACTCAAACCGTGGCTGATTGAATTTGGAAGCTGGATATTCGGCGGGTTGATTGCCTTCAACCTCATCATCATTGCGCCAATGATAACGATTGGACATGCTCATCTCACGGTGCTGGTGTCGATAGTGGTATTCGCGTGTGCGCTGCCGCTGAACGTCGCTGGCCTGCTGGTGCTGCGGCTGACCAAAGACCTGAATGACATTGCTATTGACGACGTGATGCATAAGGCATTCGAAGATGCCCATCTTCCCGTTTTAACGACGCACGAGCCGTTGTATAAACAGCGAACGGATGTGGGCATTCGCTACTCAAGTCGGTTGGCCGTACTCAGCGGCATCCTCACCCTGCTGGGCATGATCGCCGCGCTGTGGTATATCGCATGGTGGGTCGGTGTGATCTTCATCGTGGTGGTTATCGCCAGCGCTCTGATAACCATGTCTGCTGCTAACCATTTAATGCAACCCGATACCGACCAACTGAGAGAGCGCTACGAGCAGCGGCGGCGCTAAGAACCCCCTCCGTCGCTGACGCGACACCTCCCCCGCAAGCGATGGAGGAAGCAATACAGGGAAAGGTATGCCTCTCTTGCCTGTATACTGTTTCAACCTTGCTAATGTGGCTTGGGTTCGCTCAAGTGATTACAATGTAAGTATTGAGTGTGGTTTGGTAACGCGGACGTAGCACGCTACGTCCCTACAAATGAGCATCTGCAATTGTTTGCATCAGGCAACATCGCTGACCAAATTACCACTACACCTTCGAACTTCTATAAATTACGAACGCGGTTTGAGGTTGGCTTTGACCTGCCCCAAACGCCCCTGCGTGTCGAAGATCACGTCGATCCACGAGCCGTCCGCAAATTTGCCTGTCAGAATCTCATCAATCTGCGAGATGGTTAACCCTAACCCTTGAAAGTAATGGGTAACGAGCAAACGCAGGTTATCGGTTTGGACGCTGGCGGCGAACTCGGTGACGACCGTAACAACATGTTCCGGCGTGGTGGACACAGCTACAGGGCAGCGCGGGTCTTTGACCAAAAGGAACAGCGCCCCGCCCTGATACGGCCCGCGATAGTAGAAGTCGGCGTTGAGCAAGGCGCTGGCGACCACGCAGATATGATGCCCGTGTACGTCGTTATCCAGCGACAGTTGGGCATCCATCAGTTCATGGATATGCTGCTGCTCACCATAAGCGCGGAGTTCTTCGGCGGCTTCGAGCAGGTTGGGAGGAATATTGCTCATGGTATTCGCCCACGCCCACAACCAGCTTTGCGACGAGGTGGACTCGGTGCCGAGCAGTTGGGTGTTTAGCGCCAAGGTGCTGCCGAAAGTCAGTTGACCATCAGCCATATCGAAGCCCCAATTAGGATTACCATTTTCCTTCAGCCAATTGGCGAAAGTGACTTGTTTATCCCAACTGGCGATGTAGTTTTGCATCAACAAGTCGTGAAAAGTCATGATGGCTTCACCTCAATATCCCACGCGGCGAGATCCGCGATGAAGTGGTGGGCGGTCATATCGAGGTGAATGGGTGTCAGGCTGGCGTAACCATTATGTACTGCCCACAAGTCCGTCCCCGCCTGCTCGAACATACCACTCGGTTCCGGCCCACCGATACGCAGCACGTCGCCTGTGCGTTCTAGCACATCATGGTAGAGGCGCGCACCCTGTCGTGTCAGACGTAAGCCCTTCGCTGATGCACCAGACGGCACATTCAGGTTCAAGATGGTGAGGGGTGGCAATCCCTTTTCCATAATCATCGTCGCGACCGTTACGGCAAGCTGTGCCGCCAGCGCGTAATCTTCCACCGTGTTCGCGTCGCGTTTATCCAGCGAAACAGCCAACGCTGGCACACCGAAAATTGCCCCTTCAAGGGCAGCCGTTACCGTGCCGCTGTAGGTGATGTCCTGTCCCATGTTGCCGCCGCGGTTAATACCCGAAACCACGATACGCGGCGGCCACTTGAGGACACCGAGTGCGGCAACCGCAACACAGTCCGCAGGTGAGCCGCTGACGGCGGTCGCGCTGGTGCCATCAGCGAGGGTGGCGGTGCTAATGGGAATATCCGTGAAGAGTGTTTTCTTATGTCCGCTGCTGCTCTGGTTCGTGGCGGGGGCAACCACCTCGACATCACCGAGGGATCGCATGGCCTGTGCCAGCGCCAGAATACCGGGAGCCTGTACGCCATCATCATTGGTCACGAGAATATAGGTCACACACACAACCTTTCTATAGAGGGAAGCGCCACATGATACTCCGTCAAAAGTAGGGTGTGAAGTGCTGAAAGGCCGATGTGCGGCGGGTGGGTTAGCCGTTAGGATAATCTTATCTCAACGGGTAATCAAGACAGCCGAAAAACCTGCTTTGGAGTATATGCAAGTTAGCGATTGTGGGGTAATCTGAATTATGTACGCTTGGGCTATTAGATCGACAAGGGAGTGTCAGCATATGCCTGACGACTCAGAATTTCGGAATTACCTGCAAGAAGGCATGAATGTCTTCCAAAATGCACGCCGCCAAGCGTTCGTCCAGGAACTTATGGGACTGATGCGCGGCAAATCGGCAGAGCTGTTGAGCTTTGACGATATTAAAACACGTCTGCGGCTGCGTGAGGAAAGCTACAAGGGGCTGCAAAACGTGCCGGTCGAAAAGATTGTCGGCAGCGTCGGTCGTTACCGCGACTTCACCAGCAACTTCTTGCCGCGTGGCAGCACGTCCCGCGACCGTTGGAGCCGTGTCTATGCGCAGGTCAACAGCTTGGAAGGTGTACCGCCTGTCGAACTCTATCAAGTAGGCGATGTGTACTTCGTGCGTGACGGCAACCACCGTGTATCGGTCGCACGCCAACTGCACAGCCAAACCATCGAAGCACATGTTACCGAACTACCGACCTCCATCAAAATTGAAACGGGGATGACCCTTGAAGATTTGGATAAAGCCGGTAGCTACGCTGCCTTCCTTGAGGAAACCGGATTAGAAACCACCCGCCCACATCACCAGTCGCTTGAATTGAGCGAATCGTCACGCTATGGCGACATGCTGGGGCATATCTACCTGCATAAAAGTGTGCTGGAACACAAAAAGGGTTCGCCAATCGACATTGAGGAAGCCGCTGCTGATTGGTACGACAACGTGTTCCGGCCTGCGATAACGCTTATCCGTAAGTACGAACTGCTGGAACATATGCCGGAACGCACCGAGGCTGACCTGTATTTGTGGTCGATTGACCACTTGCGGGAAGTGCGTGATGAGTTGGGCGAAGAAGCGGAGTCGCGCCGCTTTAGTGACGCGCTGGTCGATTTCCTCGCTGAACGACGTATTCCAGTGCCGAAAGACCTGCTGATGGAAAATGACAAGTCGGTTATCCTGACCAAGACGCAGATCATGCGGGCGGTTGATTTAGGCCGGGCGCGTGAAAACGGCAGCGAGGATATGACGGCGGATTGAACGCCAAGACAGGTGCTATTTCATTAATAAGATGTATTCGATTGTAGAGGTTTTCGTGCGGCAAACCTCTACGTTTTTATACGCGCACACGCATTACGCCTAACTGACCAACAAACCCAACAGCGCAAACTGACGCAGCGACTTTTCCATCTCGACCGAGAGGGTGTAACGCAGATCATCCCCATCAGCTTTTTTGATGCTGAGTTTGCCTTCTTCTGCCAGCTCGACCAGAAAATCAAGCAGGCTGTCACGGTCATTCTCACCATCGAGGTTGATTAAGACCAAACGATTGAAATTATCAAGTTCCACCCGCTCGTGTAATAAATTCGTGATATGCGGGCCGGTGTGCGCCTGAGAACGTATCAAGGCGCTGGTGGCGGGACGTTCGGATACACTAAAGGTCATACTTGGGGCGAAAACGTGGAAGTCGATCAACCGCGAACTATAGGTAAAGGCGCGTAGTAAGTTCGTCGCCAATATAACAACGTCTTCTTCCTTCACCGTCCCACTGTTTAACCGCAAGTTAGCCTCGCGCATTAAATCAAGAAAGCCTATGCGCTGCGGGTTGCTGTCGATCAGCAGATGGAAGGCGGCTTTAGTCAGCGGATGGTTGGTGCTAAATTGAGCATTATCCGAGCCGGAAAAAGTCTCAACGCCCTGCGCCGCTTTTTCAGCATCGACCTCTCGCGACACAGCGTTTGAACTCAGCCAAAAATGTTTCAAGGGCATAATCGACACGCGACGCTCTATTTTTACCGTGTCATGGCACAACAGGGTGCAGCGGAAAGTACGGTCATTGAGAAAATCGAGATACTGTTCCAACTCGATTGCCGTGGGGGCAGCTTTCTTTAGCTGGTCGATGACGTCAGCGCTGAAGCCACTGGGTATAACCGAGGAGAAATCCGACTCGACCAGATACTGTAAGCCATGCTGTTGAGCAAGGTCGATGAACTGATGAAAATAAAAAGGTTGGTTATTCGCTTCCAATTCATCGTGCAAAAAGGCAGCGTCGGCTCCGTTTTCCCGCCGTAAAGTCTGCTGCGCGAGGTAACTACTGAATACGGCGCTATAAGCCGACTCCGGTTTTTCGGACAGCGCTTTTGCCATAAACTCGATCCACTCACTCGCCTGTTGGGTTTTTTCCTGTGGCGAATGAGCGCTGCGCGTACGGTAAAGCATCATATTCCGAATCATCTCCATGCGATGCCAACCGGGGTAGGTGTTATAGCTGATATAGGCGATACCCTGCGCGGCGAGGTTGTGCTTGCAAATGTCCAGCACTTTTTCGCGCACAAAAGGGGGAACCCACGAGAAAACACCATGCGCGATGATGTAATCGAACTCGCCAAAATCAGGCTGAATGTCGAGAATATCCATTTGCTTGAAGGTCACATGATGAAGTTCGGCGGCAACCGCTACTTCCGTGGCTTTTTGGATTTGTACGCCTGACAAATCGACCCCAACAAAGGTGCCAGCAGGTATAGATGAGGCCATCGCCAGCAGGTTACGCCCCGTACCACAGCCGAGTTCCAGAACGCGGCAGTTCGCCACGGATGCGGGTGTCATGCCTAACAATTGACCGAGCATCGCCAGATGGTCAGGATGCGTTTCGAGAAAGCTGTAATCAGGATACGGGACTTCATCATAGTTGAAATGCGGGCCGGAACTCGTCATCAACAATCCTTTTCATTAACCATGTTATCCATCATTTGCGGCTGACTTTAGCATGTTTTAGGTGCAGTGACCATATGAGCGATTCATGAGAGCATTATTCGTTCATAAATCCGTTATAGGGGCTTCTGACGAATCTATGGCTGTAACCCTTTGACCACCTATTCACGGTTGAGGGCATTCGGGACAGCCAATTTTTAGGAGAATTGTAAATGGACTTCCTTACTAAGAACGTTTCTCGCCGTACACTGCTTAAGGGGAGCGCACTGCTCGGAACAGGCGCAATGATGGGCTTTAACCAGGTATTTGGTTTCAGCCGCGTTTTTGGTCAAGCCGTTGCAGATGACGACCTGACAACCATCATCAACCTCGCCGCGACCGCCGAACTCTTCGCCACCACCCACTATCTGGCAGCCATCAACGGCGCCGAGGACATGGGTTTGGCAGAAAAACAGGTTGAATACTTGAAGGCGGGTTTCCTCGCCGAACAAGATCACCTTGAACTGCTGCAATCGCTGGGTGCGGTTCCGGTTGTCACTGAATTCTATGTGCCGGAAAAACTGTTCAGCGACAAAGCACTGTTCGCCGCCGTCACCGAAGTTGCCGAAACGGCCTTCGTTGGCGCATACCTCGCCGCCACCCGCATCTTCTCGAAGTCGTCGGAGACGACCGCTTTCGCCGTGACCACCGCGCAAATCGCCGCCGTCGAAGCCGAACACCGCGCACTGGCTCGCCAGATCGGTGAGAAGCTGCCCAACAACATCAGCTACGCTCAATACACCCTGAACAATGTCAGCGACGCCGTGCCGGTGCTGCAACCGTTCCTTGACGGTCAGCCAGCCGATGACAGCCTCGGCGACTTCGTTGGCCCTGTGCAGCCCCCCACCGCAGCCGACATCGCCGCTATCCGTGAGGAAATCGCAACCTTGAAGTACGACAACACGGTCAAGCCTTTCGCCGCGATGTAATTGTCCCTGAGATGTGGGCGCGGAAACCTGCGCCCAACCCAGCCTGAACAAACTTTACCATGTATCACGAATGCTTACGCAAGCCATTCGTGAATAAAAAAGGAAAATTGAAAATGTCCAATTTGTCACGACGTTCACTGCTCAAAGGCGGCGCACTCCTCAGCGGCGGCGCATTCATGAGCTTTAGCCAACTCTTCGGTTATACCAAGGTATTCGGTCAAGATGCAGCGGATGATGACACAAGCACCATCATCAACCTCGCCGCGACCGCCGAACTCTTCGCCACCACCCACTATCTGGCAGCCATCAACAATGCCGATGCGCTCGGATTGGATGATATACAGGTTGAATACTTGAAGGCAGGTTTCCTCGCCGAGCAAGACCATCTTGAACTGCTGCAATCGCTGGGCGCGGTTCCGGTCGTCACCGAATTCTATGTGCCAGAAAAACTGTTCAGCGACAAAGCCCTTTTTGCTGCTGTAACCGAAGTTGCCGAAACGGCCTTCGTCGGTGCGTACCTCGCCGCGACCCGTGCTTTCTCGAATCAGGGTGCGCCGCAGTTCGCCGTAACCACCGCACAAATCGCCGCTGTTGAAGCCGAACACCGTGCGCTGGCTCGCCAGATCGGTGCCAGCCTGCCGAACAACATCAGCTACGCCCAGTACACGCTGGACAATGTTAGCGATGCCGTGCCGGTGCTGCAACCCTTCCTTGACGGTAAGCCAGCCGATGACAGCCTCGGTGACTTCGTTGGCCCTGTGCAGCCGCCAACCGCAGCCGATATTGCCGCCATCCGTGCGGAAATCGCCGCGCTGGAATATGACAACACGGTCAAGCCCTATGCCGCGATTGCTGCTGAAATGGCACCCGCCGATACAACCGCCAGCGCCAGTGGTGCGTGCAGCGTAACCGCCAGCAGCGATGTCAACATTCGCAGCGCAGCCACGACGACCGCCGCAGCCAGCGGTGTCCTCCGCGCCGGCACCAGCATGTCAGTCGACGGTATGACGATGGGCAGCGACGGCGTTGCTTGGTACCGCGTGACCGGCGGCGGCTTCGTCCGCTCGGACGTGGTGACCACCAGCGGCGACTGCACCGCTTTGCCTTCGGTGTAATTCACAACTCTTAAAGACCGTTTTCACAGACCTTAACACGAAAACCGTCTACTCTGAAAAGGGGTGAGCTACACTCACCCTTTCCCAACGATGACTACCCAATCTGGCAGGCATCTACAGGGCGCAATCTCACACCCTGACTTCAACGTGCATTGTTAAGGAGTAACGATCATGAATTTTGGACCAACAGAACTGATTATCATCCTCGTCATCGTCATCCTGCTGTTCGGCGTTGGCCGCGTGGGCAAGATTGGTGGCGAACTGGGCACCGCAGTTGCCAACTTCCGCAAGGGCATGACCGATGCCAGCCGCGACAACAAAGTCGAACAATCCGAATAACGACGAACTGATGGGCGCACGGATGAGCATTTCATCAACGCGCTAACACTGAGGGCAAAGCATCATGGAACTTTTTGGTATCGGCGGCACGGAATTGGTCGCCATATTCATCATTATGCTGGTGGTCGCAGGGCCAAAACGCATGATCCAGTGGGCATATGTGCTGGGGCAGTACACCGCCAAAGCCCGCGTGATGTGGGATGGCGTGATGGCGAATGTACAGCGCGAAATAGACGAAGCCGGTATGGACATCAAACTGCCAAAAACCCTGCCCACCCGCGCGAGCCTGAACAAACCCATGACCAATGTTTGGGCGAATATTACCGCGCCGGTCAAAGACGTGATGAACGATGTCCGCACAGAAATGACACCCATACAAACCGAAACCCGCGAACCTGCAAACATCATTCAAGATGAGAAGGTGGCATCATGAGCGCTGGCATCAACACCCCGCCCCAACTCCCATTGATACCTGCTGATGAGGGCGCGGCGATGGGTTTGTTCGACCATCTGGACGAACTGCGCCGCCGCTTATTCGTCGCCGCGCTGGCACTGGTGGTCGGGCTGATCGGTGGTGTCGCAGTCGCCACGCCAGTGCTCAAGTTCCTGAGCGAACCCTACGGGCGGGCGTTCATCGTGCTCGACCCAACCGGCGGTATCGTCCAGTACTTCCGCGTAGCACTGATGGTGGGCGCGTCGCTGGCACTGCCGGTCATCATCTATGAACTGCTGATGTTCGTGATGCCGGGGCTGACAGGTAAGGAAAAGAAGCTGCTGCTGATTTCCATCCCGCCGATTACGTTACTATTCGTGGTGGGCATCGCCTTCGCGTGGTTCATCCTCATCCCACCCGCGCTGGGCTTTCTTGTCGACTTCCAACCCACGCTGTTCCGCGCCGAGTGGACAGCAGACCGCTATCTGAGTTTTGTAACCTCGCTGTTGTTCTGGATGGGCGTGGCTTTTGAAACACCGCTGATCTTTTTTGTCCTATCGATCTTCGGGGCGGTTGCCGCACGCCAGCTTATCCAAAATTGGCGTATCGCCATCGTCGGCGCGGCGATTGCGGCAGCCGTGATTACCCCAACCGTTGACCCTGTGAACATGGGGCTGGTGATGGGGCCGCTGCTGGCGCTCTATGTACTCAGCATTGCGCTGGTCGCGCTGGGTGGCCGGATTGTACGCGACAAAACTCCTCTAGGCTAAACAATTCTGGCTGCGGTGTGCTGTCATTCACATCAGCCATTACCGATACTAACAATACAGGGCGGGTGACAACACTCGCCCTGTATGATTCTTGACAACACCTTACGCGCGTGGCAAAGTGGACATAGCAAGTCCGATAAATGAGGGTCAACCGATGAGTATTGATGAATTGAGCCACCCGATTGTGAAAGCCGCCCTAACCGCCATCAACCAGAATGACCGTGCCGCGTGGCAGGCGTTATTCGCGTCCAACGCAACCCTGACCGATGACGGCAACCCGCGTCCCTACATGAAGTGGGCGGATACCGAAATTTTCGGCAAGGGCAACGGCAGAATCAGCACCATCGACAGCGAAGAAGCCGATGGGCTGACAGTGAACGCTGTGTTCCACTCGGCTGTGTGGGGCGAGTTCAAAACATTTTGGAAGTTTGAGGTTCAGGGCGACCAGATTACCCGCCTCGACGTAGGGCAGATTACCGCATAATTTACGGCGGCAAGCTAACATTTAGGTATCAGCAAGGGCTTGAGAATTGAATAGATCGCAGTAAATATCCGCTGATAGAAAGCGCAACCGCAATATGACGATGAAAGACGAAGCTACTCAATTACTGCTCCCTGTACACCCGATTAGCATCGCGGATGTATATGTCGTAACGATCCGCGCCTACGAAGATGAACGCGGGCGCTTTATGGAAACCTTCCGCCGCGAATGGTTCCCGACGATCAATTGGGATCGTATTCAAAGCAACCGTTCGGATAGCAAGGCAGGAGTGCTGCGCGGTCTACATTACCATCATCACCAGATCGACTACTGGTACGTGCCGCGCGGTGTGGTACGGGTGGGGATGGTTGATCTGCGACCGAACTCCAAGACCTATATGGTGACGCATACGATGGAAATTGGCGAGAAGCACAACCTCGGCGTGTTCATCCCCATCGGCGTGGCGCACGGCTTCTACGCTGTCACCGACGCAACCCTGATGTATACGGTCAACAACTACTACAACGGGGGTAAAGATGAAAACGGTGTGGCATGGAACGACCCCGACGTCAACCTCAATTGGGGTTTAAATGGCACAACCCCGCTGCTCTCACCCCGCGATGTGCAAAATCGTTTCCTGCGCGATATTCCGCCGGACGAACGTCCACAGTAAATAAAATAAGGTGATTATCCCCTCATTGCACGGATAGGTTCACAGAGTAAGTGATGAGGTTTTGTCTGAGTACAAACAAGGTTTGCAGCGGCGCGATAGTGCGAAGCCTCCTGTGCGACATCGCGTCCGCGTCACTCAATCACACACCACTTACTTTGCAACCACTATCGCTATGAGAAAGGAAAACTATGAAACAAGTAACCTATCACATTCTGATGCCAACATCGTCCAGTGACCAATCTATTGCTCAAGGCGGAACACGATGAGAGAACTCATGATCGACCTCGGCACTACTCTGGACGGTTACGCGTCAGGGGAGGGCTGGCCCGGCTGGTGGGGTCTCGAAGGGCCGGAGTACCTCGCTTGGGTCAGTGAGCAACCACCGGTGACATACCTGATGGGCGCGAACACCTACCGGCTGATGTCCAGCTTCGCCAGCGGCTCTCCGCCAGCGGGAACCGCCGAGATGGAGGCAGAGGAGGAGGCCAGCGTCGACGATCTCACGCGAACGCCGAAGGTGGTGTTCTCGGCCTCGCTTGAGGAACCCCTTACGTGGGCCAACACGACCGTCGTGCGCGGTGATGCCGTGCAGGCGGTTCGGGCGATGAAGGCAGAAGGCTCCGGTCTCCTCAGCACGCTCGGCAGTGTCAGCCTGTGCCGTTCGCTGCTCAAGGCGGGTCTTGTAGACCGTTTTCGGGTAATCGTCTTTCCCGTAATCACCGGTGCCACTGGCGCGGAACGCATCTACGACGGGTATCCCGATGTCGCGCTCGACAATGTTAGAACCCGAACCTTTGACGGCAGAATTCAACTGCTGGAAGGCGTCCCCAGAGTGCTGACTGCGCCACCGGGCGTGAACAACACCCCTTGAAGTCAGTCCCTATATGTTAACAAAGGGATTGGGCTTTTAATGCGGGCATAGGGGCAGCTTGCCCGACCTCACTCATCGCAAAAATACTTGTTGAACGCAGTCGGTGATTATCTTCTCCGCGCAACGAGAGTCATAACTTTTTGGGAATGCGTGTCGTCAGGGTAAAATTGCCTAAAATAAAAACCGGATGGTTGCTGTACCATCCGGTTTTTGATTCGTGTATTTGGTAGGGGTTTGCCAGCAGCAAACTCCTACTGGATTAATGCAGGTACTCGCGCAAACCATCCATAAACTGACCGTAGTTCTCTTGGCTCAGGTCGGTTTTGTAGATAATCTGTACACCTTCCAGCTTATCCTGCTCCTCACCGTTGAGCGTTTCGGCAGTCACAATCATGACCGGAATGCTGGCGGTTTCAGGATTATTGCGCAGTTCCTCCAGCACTTCGAAACCGTCCTTTTCCGGCATCCGCAGATCAAGAATGACAAGGTTCGGGCGGCGGCGGGCGACCAACGAAATGCCTTCCTGCGCATTACGGGCGGTGATGACGCGGTACTTACCCGCTTCGTTAAGCGCTTTTTGCACCATGCGCTGGCTGTCTGGTTGGTCGTCGATAATCAGGATGCGCTCGGTTTGGCTTTCCGTCAGCGCCTTACGCACAATATCGACAATCTGATCCGGCATGAAGGGACGCTGCAAGAAACTGAAAGCACCGGCCTTTTGCGCCCGTTCGCTCACATCCTCCAACGCCAACACAATCACCGGAATATCCTTCGTATCGTCACGGTCTTGCAAGCGACCGAGAATATCCCAACTGGCACCCTTGGCGAAATCTGCATCCATCACAATAAGCATCGGTCGCAGGCCGCTTGCCATCGCTTCAGCTTCCAGCGGAATAGAGGCGGTGAAGATGTCGAACGACTCGCGTTGTAGGGCGCGCCGCAGTTGGTCGACCATATCAGGGTTGTCCTCGATCAGCAGGATTTGCCGTGTGGGCGGCATCGCAGCCATCGTCAGCGTCGAGTTCTTATCGACCTTATGCATCTTCTCGTAATTTTCAACCACCGACGGGTTCAACTGCTGCGTGTTCAGGTTCTTGCCATTCGGGGGTGCCGATGTGGGCGGCGCGGTGATGGCATTCATCAGCGAGGTCGAGCGTTTGTCCTTCTCGGCCTGTTGGATGGCGGCTTCCTCGTCATCACCACCTTCGTCAGCAGCGGCAGGCGGGTTCAACGGCAGGGTAATACTAAAGGTCGAACCGGCGTTCACCACCGAGGTGACCATCATTTGCCCGCCCTGCATCTCGATCAGGTTCTTGGCAATCGGCAGGCCGAGACCCGTACCGCCGACGGTGCGCGTTAGCGACGAGTCAACCTGACGGAAGGCTTCGAACAGCATCGGCAGGTCTTTTTCGGCGATACCGATACCGCTATCTTTGACATCGACCCGCATCATATCCAAACCGAATTCCTGCTGGAATTCAACGTACACGCGCAGAGTAATGCTGCCTTCCTGCGTGAACTTGGAGGCGTTCGACACAAGGTTTAGAAGCACCTGTCGCGTGCGGAATTCATCACCGTATACCTTTGGCAAACCGGACGCGACTTCCAACCGCATATCCACCGGCTTGTCTTTAATCAGACCGATGCCAATGGAACGCACGCCTTCGATCACCGCTTTGATGTCGAAGAAGTCGGCGTGCATATCCATCTTACCGGAGCTGATCTTGGCTTGGTCGAGCACGTCATTGATGAGGCCGAGCAAGTGCGTACCACTGTTGTAAATGGTATTCAGGTCTTGTTCCTGCATTTCGGTCAGCGGCCCGTCGATGCCCTTCAAAATCACGCGGCTAAAACCGATGATCGAGT
>JAPUDW010000096.1 GCA_027492915.1 Bacteroidota bacterium
TTTCAACCTTACCCAGAGGCTCCTTTTTTCTCAACCTATCTAGCATAACTGCTTACTACTTAGGTTTATTTTCGGTTAACCCGACAAACTGTTTTCCAACGATTCACTAACTCGCTTAACAATTTTGGTCCCTCAACGGGGTTAACGCCAACCGTGCTTAAAAGCTACCAAATGTTCTTCCAAATGGTCACCCTAAACATCCTTATATCGGCTATGCTGTTCAAAAGGCGGGCTGTAGGCCGTAGCTGCCGCTGGCAAATCCTGCATTTTGCCCCCTTGCCCTGTTACTATGGGCTATCGGCGGAATGAGCTTGCGAAGGTAGCCGATGTGGGTTGGGGATAGGGGTCTCCGCCGCAACTTAACAACCATATCCACCCATCGCACACAATCTGCTCAACTTTTCGCGCTGCATTTGCCACATATTGTGCTTTTACCTGAAAAACCGATTGGCAATCTTGGCGGCGGTACACCTTTCGCCAAAATCGCAGCGTTTACAGCCGAGCAATCCGCTGAATTGGCACAAAAATGCCTTTGCCATTTTCGAAATTGCCGAAATTGCTGCCCACTTTGCCAGACCGTGCCTTGATTCCCCTCTCCTAGGTGTACTCGGCTGTCGGAAGAGGGGCTAGGGATGAGGGTCTGACATTGACGACATCTGCGACGAATAAAGGAGATTCTCAACTACAACAACCGCATCAACAACATAAAATGCACGAGTGAAATTTACGAAATTGAAGAATTTTGTGAATCTTCGGCGCGTCGCTCTCTAAGCTCTGGCGTTCTAGCGCCTTATGTGATGCAGTATGTGAATCTTTCGCATCATCGAGTGAATAAAAAACCACCCCGTCGGATGGTTTTCTGTATAAAGTCAATTGCTAAAAGCTGAATGCCAATTGCCGTCTTTACGCCGTAATCTCATCCAACCGCACCGGTCGCTGCTCCAAATGGGACTTCTTAGCAGCTATGCCCATCACCACGGGCGCTCGTCCGTCCGCACCCGTTACCGGAACCGGTTTGTTGTTGATGATTGCATCCACAAACGCCTGCATTTCCGAGGCATACGATTGGGTGTAGCGTTCCATAAAGAAGTTGAGCGGTAAATCACGCCGGATATGCTCTCCAGTACTAATTATTGCTGCGTTTGGGTAAATGTTGTCCGTCGCGATTGAGCCACCACTCCCAAACGCCTCGACACGTTGATCGTACCCGTAAACCGCTTTCCGGCTGTTATCAATCGTCACCGTCGCGCCATTTGCGAACTTCATCACCACGAATGCCGTGTCCACATCGCCTGCCTCACCAATTGCTGGGTCAACTTTCACCCCCGCAATGGTGTAAACTTCAACGGCTTCGCTGCCCGTCAGAAAACGTGCCATATCAAAATCATGGATCGACATATCCATGAATATGCCGCCCGAAACTTTGATATAACTAATCGGTGGTGGGGCGGGGTCACGGCTGATAATATGAACCATATGCAGTTCACCAATTTCGCCCGTAGCAATCGCTTGCCGTACCCGCGCATAATTCGCATCGAACCGTCGGTTAAACCCGATTTGCAGTTTAACACCCGCTTTTTCGACCGCTGCCAAGGCCGCATCAATTCGCTTTAAATCAAGATCAACTGGCTTCTCACAAAAAATGTGCTTACCAGCCTCTGCCGCTTCGGTAATAATTTGTGAATGAGTATCAGTCGCCGAGCAAATCGCAATCGCGTCAATACTTTTATCGGCCAGTATCGCTTTGTAATCAGCGGTTGCTACCGGAATATGCAACCGTTCGGCTAGGTCTTGCGCTGCTGCTGGTACCACATCTGCAACCGCTGCTACGCTTACATTTGGCACTCGCTGTACCAGCGTCTCGGCATGAACCTTGCCAATACGTCCAGCACCGATTACGCCCATCTTAAGTGTCATGATCTTGCTATCCTTTAGTTGAAAGCATCACATTTTATATGAGTTAAATAAGGTTCGAAACTTCAATCAGGTTACCATCTGGATCGCGTAAATACACCGATTCAATCAGGCCCAACTGCACCCGTCCGTGGCGCTGGCCCTTCGATAATCGTGATCTCTTGCGCTTCTAAATGGTTAACGATCTCTCTTATGGGTGTCGTACTAATAAAACACAAGTCAGCCGAACGCGGTGTCGGTAGCACTGCTTTTGGCTCAAATTCCTTGCCATGTTCATGCAAGTTAATTTTTTGTCGACCGAAAGCCAGCGCTTTACGATTGCTTCCAAAAGTTACAACTTCCATGCCAAGTACTCGGGTGTAAAACGCACATGTCACATCAATACTTTTTACAGTCAAAACCAAATGATCAAGTCGTTCAATCTGCATAGTATCTCTACCAACGATTACATGCTGGTTCTATAGATAATGGCGTTCGTTGGTCTTGGCCTGCTCAAAGTTATCGCGTGCTTCTTGTACAGCCGTGTTTTCAGAGACCTCTGCGACTGCTACATCCCACCACGATTCGTACCCGCCCACGCGCTGTCTGCGGTCAGTCTCGACCACGATGCATACGGTTTCACTCATACCCTGTGCCTGTTGAACCGCGCTCGCCAGTTCGTCACGGTTTGCGGCCTTAATCACTTTCGCGCCAAGGCTGCCTGCATTCGCTGCGTAGTCTACAGGTAAAGTATCCCCATCAAGTTGACCGGAATCGCTCCGATAACGGTATTTGGTGCCGAAGCCATCGCTTCCTACTGACTTCGATAATCCGCCAATACTGGCATATCCGTGGTTATCCACCAGCACAATAATCAGCTTGATGTCTTCCTGTACCGC
>JAPUDW010000097.1:0-7805 GCA_027492915.1 Bacteroidota bacterium
TCATGAAGGTTTCCAAATAAATACGGAATAAAACCTCTGATTTCGTGTCGGGGAGGGGCTGAGACCCTCCCGTGCATTAACTCCCTCCCTTGCGTGCGGGGGAGGGTCGGGGTGGGGGTCTATGTCCGTCCTAAATTGGAAAACTTCATCAGCAATCCCCCTATCCTCGCCGAGCCACGCCCACCTTCGGGCAGATGTCATTCAACGGGCAGCGCTTGCACTGCGGGTAGGTCGGCAGGCAGATCGCCCGACCGAACATCACCATCAGCGCGTTCCAATGAGGCCACATATCGCGCGGCAGTACCTGCTTCAGTTCGTCGTTGACCTTCGGCGGCTGCTTGGTTGTGGGCTTTACCAACCCCAGCCGGATGCCGATCCGTGCCACATGCACATCGACCGTAATATCCTCAAAGATGCTGTAGCCGACTGCTAACGTGAGAACGGCTACTTTCCAGCCCACACCTTTATATTCCATCAGCCCTTCGACGGTACGCGGGACAATCCCACCGTTGGCGGCGACCTTCTCGGCGATGTCGCGGACGTAACGCACTTTGCCTTCGAAGTACATCACCGGTCGAATAGCTGTACGGATTTGCTCATCGGTGAGTTGCGCGATGCCTTCGGGTGTATCCGCCAGCGCCAGCAGGTTATTAATCGCGGCGGTCGTGTTTTCCTCACGCGTTTGGGCGCTCAGCATGCCTGCCAGCAGCGCCTTGAACGGCTGCCCTTCAAAGTGGCTTAGGCTGGTGGGTTCCCAGTGCTGGTCATCGCGCGTTTGTATCAGCCGGTCATAAATCTCGCGGACTCGAGTCTGTTCATCCATGATAGCCTCCGCAAGTTAGGATATGCCCATCAGTATAGTGCAAATGCAGTCGGGCTTTTGCTCAGCAAATGCTTAACGAAAGGGTATAGAGTAGAGAATTGGGCGCGTCTATGCGATAATGCGGGGTGAACGCACCCTCCGTTGAATCCCAATCCGTTTACGAGCAGCACGAATTTAGACTATGCATATCAAACCTGAAATTATGAGTCCGGCAGGCTATTGGCCCCAACTAAACGCCGCTATCGAGGCCGGTGCCGATGCCGTTTACTTCGGCCTCAAGCACTTTACCGCCCGCGCCAAAGTCGGTTTTACCCTGACCGAACTGCCCGATGTCATGCGGACGCTGCACAGCCGCGGCGTAAAAGGCTATGTGACCTTTAACACACTGATCTTTGACCACGAACTGCGCGAGGCCGTTAAAACCATCGAGCAGATTGCGAAGGCGGGTGCGGACTCGCTGATCGTGCAGGATGTGGGCGTGGCTCAGTTGGCGCACCAGATCGCGCCGCATGTCGATATTCACGGCAGCACCCAGATGAGCATCACCAGTGCTGAAGGCGTGGCGCTGGCACAGCGTTTCGGGGTCAGCCGCGTGGTGCTGGCGCGTGAACTCTCGCTCAAGGAAATTGCTGATATTCGTGCGCAAACCGACTGCGAACTGGAAATGTTCGTTCACGGCGCGTTGTGCGTGTCGTACTCCGGTCAGTGTTTCTCGTCGGAAGCATGGGGCGGGCGCAGCGCCAACCGTGGGCAGTGCGCCCAGGCCTGCCGCCTGCCGTATGAACTGATTGTGGACGACGTGCTCAAGCCGCTGGGTGATGCCCGTTATCTGCTTTCCCCCGGTGATTTGTACGCGCTGCATCAAGTGCCTGAAATCATGGAAATCGGTATCTCGACGCTCAAGATTGAAGGGCGTTACAAAGATGAAAATTATGTCTCGCTGACCACCAGCGCCTACCGCCAAGCGGTCGACGCGGCGTGGGAACAGCGCCCGAACCCTGTTACGTCGCAGCAAGAACTGGCGATAGAGCAGGTGTATTCACGCGGCTTGGGTGCGTTCTTCGTCAGCGGCACGAACCACCAAGAGGTCGTTTCCGGTCGTTCGCCGCGCCATCGCGGGGTGCTGGCTGGGCGTGTGACACAGGTCTATAAAGATCGCGTGGTGATCGAGCCGAGCGATATTCGGAATGTTGCCCCTTTAAAAGCGGGTGATGGTATCGTGTTCGATGCTGCCGATTGGCGCAGCCCCGAAGCTAAAGAAGAGGGCGGTCATCTCTACGAGGTCAAGCCTGTCGGCAAGCGGCTGGAGCTGTCCTTTGGCAACCACGAGATCGACTTTACCCGCGTTCGAGTCGGCGATTGGGTATGGCGCACCCACGACGTAAACGTGGATAAAGCGGCTAAAGCTTTTACGCAGGCGAATGCACCTGTCCACAAGCAGGATGTGAACGTGCAGGTCGTCGCGAGGGCAGGCCAGCCGTTAAGCCTTACATGGTCGCTGGCGAAGCAGCCGGAACTCGCGGTCAGTGTGCAGTCGGATGAACCGCTGACCCGCGCCAACAGCCGCAGCGTCACCGCCGAATACCTCCACCAGCAGTTGGGGCGTTTGGGCAACACCGCCTACCAGATCAACGAACTGACCACCGATCTCGACGGCGACCCGTTCATCCCCAGTTCGCTTCTTAACCGCTTGCGGCAGGAAGCCGTTGAACAGCTTGCTAACTTGCAGGCACACCAGCCCATCGGCAAAACCGAAAACCCTGTCGCCAAGTTGGGCGAAGCGCTTGCAGCCGTCGAGCATTATGCTGCTGCCGATGCGACCCCACAGTTGCACCTGCTCGTCCGTACGACAGAACAACTCGAAGCTGCGCTCACACTGAAACCTGCCAGCATTACCCTCGACTACTTGGAACTTTACGGCTTGCGTCCGGCTGTCGAGCAGATTAAGGCGGCGGGGATTACCGCCCGTGTTGCCAGCCCGCGCGTCCTCAAGCCACAGGAACAGCGTGTGGTCAACTTCTTGCTGCGGCTGGATTGCCAAATTTTAGTGCGTTCTGGTGGCTTGCTCGAAGCGCTGCAAAGTCGCCACCAGCACCCGCTCATTGGGGATTTCAGCCTGAATGTGGCTAACCAGATTTCCGCCGATACCTACTTCAAGCTGGGGGTGGATACGATTACGCCCACCCACGATTTGAACGCTGACCAGATTAACAAGCTGGCGGGTGAAATTGGTGGCAGTCGCTTTGAAGTCATTGCCTATCATCATTTGCCAGTGTTCCATACCGAACACTGTGTTTTCTGCCGTTTCCTGTCGAAAGGCACCAGCTACCTCGACTGCGGCCACCCGTGTGAAAGCCACAAGGTCGCGCTGCGCGATGTGCAGGGGCGGGAGCATCCGGTTATGGCGGATGTCGGTTGCCGGAATACTGTGTTCGGGGCGCAGGCACAGGTCGCCGCCCGTCACCTCGACTCAATGATCGGCAGCGGCATCACCCATTACCGGCTCGAATTTGTACACGAATCCGCCGATACTGTGCGGCAGGTTGTAGGCGCGTTCCAACGTTACTTCGCGGGTAAAATCGACAGCGCCGAACTTGACCAGCGCCTCCAAAAAGTCGCCGACCAGGGTACGACTGAAGGCTCGCTGTTCGTCCCGCCGGATTACCTCAAAGTGCCGGTGATGAAGTAGTGGCTAGATTAATCTAGCCCGCCGCATCTTGTTCATCCACCTTCAAAAAAGCAGGTATACTGTCACAAAAGCACGAGGAATTGAACGATGGTGTTTCAAGCCCCTAGCAAACCCATGACCTATGACGAATTCATTGCGTTCGCCCTGCTGCCGGAAAATGCCGAGCGCAATTTTGAGTTTATCGGCGGGGAGATATTTGAAGTGGTATCCAACAACAAAGCGTCAGAAATTGCTGGTGTTTTTGCGGGTGAGTTGTACAGCTTCGCCCGTCCGCGTAAGCTCGGTCGTGTTACCGTTGCGGATGGTGGTTATACCATCGCGGGTGAGCAGTATATCCCCGATTGTGCTTTCGTCAGCTACCAGCGCCAACCCAATTCCTCAACCGAAGCCTACCCGAATGTCGCGCCTGAACTCATTATTGAAGTGCTTTCGCCGGGCAATCTGGGCAGTATTGATGAGCGGGAAAAGCTGGCTCATAAAATCGCTAATTATTTGTCGGCGGGTTGTGAAGTATGGCTTGTCCATCCTTCGCGGCAGCTTGTCGAGGTTTATATCACAGGGCAGCCGGTTCAAACTTATCGCAACGGCGATACGTTGGAAGGACGCGGCATACTCACTGGCCTCAAAATAGCGGTTAGTGATTTGTGGCCTCAGTAATGCCCTAAGTCATGTAGATGAGGAATTGAACGATGGTGTTTCAAGCCCCTAGCAAACCGATGACCTATGACGAATTTATCGCGTTCGCCCTGCTGCCGGAAAACGCTGGGCGCAACTTTGAGTTTTTGGATGGAGAGGTTTTTGAGAAAATGCCCGGAACCACTGAAAACTCAGGTATTGCATCCGAAATCGGTATTGAAACAGCCGTCTACTGCCGCGCAAATAACATCCCTTACTTTATTACAGGTGAAGCCGGTGCATATCGGATAGGGAACAATACTCTTGTGCCTGATTTTGCCTATAAACCAACACCTCTTACTAATGAATACCCTGACCCTATTCCCCCTTTGTGGGTAGTCGAGGTCATTTCGCCGAATGATAAAGTTGCTGACATTCGTAAGAAGCGGCAGCGTTACCTTGAAGCCGGTATTTTACTGTGGGAAATTTACCCTGATGAACGACTGATTGATGTATATGCTTCCGGTCAACCGCTGATTACCTACGGCATCGGTACATCAATCGCGGTACAGGTAATCGCTGGCCTACAGATTGAGGTTGCGAAGGTGTTGCGATAGCATTTCAAAGTTGGATTTTTCCACCCAACCACCATTCCAAGTATTTCTCCAGCGAAGGCGCAACCCAAATACGGCTGTCATTTTCGTGACTCCATGCAAAAATATCGGCACGGCTAATTTCCCCTTGAATGATCGTATACGCAAACAAATCTCCATTTCCTGCATCTGCAATGAACAGCAGATTATCAAACGGCATATAGATGTCTTTGTAAGTCTTTAGGGTTCTCATTTCCAAGTTGCGTTTCTGTATTTCTTCCGTCGACCAAATTAGCCCTAATTGGTATTCGCCCCAAATACCATTCGATTCTAAAAGCAAATTTCTAAGTTCTTCAGGCAGTTTCACAGCAACTTCATTTTCGAGATCAGAGATTTGCTCAGAGGTAGCTGCATCAAAAAATGTATGGTTGGGGTTCAAGGCTTCAATTAGTTCACGCCACATTAACTATTCCTCCTTGAGCCTAAAGTAGACTACACACAACCTACTCTAATTCTTGTCGCTTTTATCCTAGAACAAAAAGAGCCGCGTAAGCGACTCTTTTGCAAGTTCTATCGAGTAAAAGCGAATGACTACTGGCTGGTTTCTGGCTGCCAGTCCGCTTCGGTGACTTCGGCCACGCAGCCGATAATCTCGCTGATACGGGCATCCGCTGGCAGGTGGAAGCTCACACGGTCACTCCACGCGCTATGCCCACCGATGACGATGATCGGCTCGGCTTCCACCGAGGTCAAATGGAAGTAGACTTCCTCGGCTATTTCTGGCGCGGCTCCGGCATCCATCATGATGACATCTGGCAGAAAACCGACATACATTCCCAGCGCATCATTGGCGGTTTCAGGCTGGTATACCCACCAGCCGAGCGGCTCTACAGCATTCAGAAGTTCAGTTCCCTTCTCACTGCTGCCCACAAATAAGATCATAGGGTGTTGATAAGACATGATGCGACTCCTTCATTGACGCAAAGCACGTGACAACCGTGCCGTTAACAATCGGTTTGAGATAGATGAAACACGATAAGTCGGATGAGACTAATCAGATGGTGGCGTTTGCTCGATTTCCAGTAAGACCTTTTTGGCCTTGATCGAACGTTCGCTGTAGTACTTGGTTGGCGCACCATCTTTGCGCCCCGCACGATGGCAGGGAATGATGATGGCAGTCGGGTTGGAATTGACCGCCTCGGCAACCGCACGGGCCGCCTTCGGGTGACCAATGACTGCTGCGATCTCGCCATAGGTGCGGGTTTCGCCGTAGGGAATTTCCAAGAGTGCCTGCCATACTTTCCATTGGAAGGCTGTACCCTGCACATCCAGTGGTAAATCGGTGTGGGGGCGCGTACCGTCGATCATTTCCAGCAGGTCGCGCACCCAATCACAGGCTGCACAGCCGCTTTCTTCGATCACGGCTGCCGGATATTCCCGCCGCAGCACCGCCTCCAGCTCGGCATCATCCGTGCCGATGTGTACTGCGCAAATCCCACGATCCGTCATACCAACCAAGATGCGACCCAAATGACAATCGGTAATCAGGAAGTGGATGTACATGCCCGCGCCGCCCTTGCTGTAGGTGGCGGGTGTCATGCCCATCGTGCCTTGCGCATGTTCATACAAGCGGCTGCTCGACCCATAGCCGACGTTGTAGAGCGCGTCCGTCACTTTTTCGCCTTCGCGCAAACGGCACTTCAACTGCTTCAGGCGGTTGTAATCTGCATATTGGCGCGGGGTAATACCGACGACACGCTTAAAGGTACGCTGAAGGTGAAAAGGGCTGACGTTAAATGCCGCACTCATTTCATCCAGTGTAGGTGTGTCTGTCGGACAAGATTGGATATACCGTGCCAGCTTGTTCGCCAGATCAACATCGAAACGTTCTTTACCGTGTGAATTCAGCATTATGCCCTCCTATTATTTTCAGTGTAAGGGTAAATGGCCTCACGAGTCTATCCGTTTCTTGCGCGGTGGACTTACTTGGTTAGCAAGGGCGTATTAAGGGTCAATTGAGAGATACGAAAGATTATGAAAGCGGTCTTATAAATCATATCGAAAGGAGCATTTTTACATGCTCCTCGCCATCAACGTTTTGTCGGTGGGTTATTTGGCTTTAGGGGTAAATAACAACGATGCTTCACCGTAGCTGAACGGATGTTTGGCGATATGCTCATACGTGCCGCTGTCACGCAGCTCATGGGCGATCTCACGCGCCAGCCCCATTGTCGCCATCATGGCCGCCACGCCCACACTTACCCGCCGCACACCCAGCGCGAACAATTCCGGCGCGGATGGCGCACCCGGCCCCGCCATGATATTGATCGGCGCGGGGATTTCCATCACCAGTGTTTCGATGGTGGCTTTATCGACGACACCGGGGACGAAGATGCTGTCCGCACCGGCGCTGAGGTATGCTTTTGCCCGAAAGATGGTTTCTTCTAAACGGCTGGCTTCCGGCCCGACTTGATGCAGGAAGACATCAGTTCGCGCATTAATCACCAGCGCCTTGCCCGAAGCATCTCGCGCAGCTTTGATGCGGTTCTCCTGTGCTTCTACGCCGAATAATGCACTGGGTTCGCCGTTGTTATCTTCAAGGTTGATACCTGCTGCGCCGGCATCAACCACACCTTTGACGGTTGCAGCCACGTCGTCCGGTGTTGGGCCGTAACCCCCTTCAATATCGGCAGTTAACGGCACTGTCAGGGCAGCAGCTATGCGCTTGATAAGCCCCACCATCTCGTCGCGGCTGATCTTTTGCCCGTCAGGGTAGCCGTTGGCGAAGGCCACACCGGCGCTGGTGGTGGCGACTGCTGGAAAACCCGCCGCCTCGAACACTTTGGCGCTGGCGACATCCCACGCATTCGGCAGCAAGAGTGTTGAGCCTTGTTGATGCAGTTTGAATAAGATGTCGGCTTTTTCGACCTGTGTTGACATGGTTCGCTCCTCTGCGCTGATAAGTACGATGAATAGTCTCGCCAGAAGCGATTGTGTTACTGCCCTTCGTGTTCGCGTTGGAGCAGCGCGTGTTTCCGTTCTAAGCCCCACTTGTAACCGCCCATTGTGCCGTCTTGCCGGATGA
>JAPUDW010000097.1:7815-21937 GCA_027492915.1 Bacteroidota bacterium
GACACGGTGGCAGGGGATGACGACCGCGATGTGGTTATTGGCAATCGCGCTGGCGACTGCTCGTGTCGCTTCCGGCTGACCCATCGCCTCGGCGACCTCGCTGTAGCTGCGGGTTTCGCCGTAGGGGATTTGCTGGAGCGCCTGCCACACGCGCTGTTGAAAGGCCGTGCCGCGAATATCCAACGGCAGTTCGATGTGCGGCTGCTTGCCTTCGATATATTCCAGCACACCTGCGACCGGCTCGGTCAGGCTGTCATTGTCGGGTTCAATTTGTGCAGCGGGGAATTCGATATGCAGCTTTTCGACCAGTACTTCCGGCTCATCACCAAGTGTTACGGCGCAGATGCCGCGTTCGGTGGCGGCGACCAGCACGTAGCCCAATGACGAAGGGGCGAGGGTGTAGCGCATGGATAGTCCTTTCGCGCCGCTGCGATAGTCGGCGGGTGTCATCCCTAAGCTGTTGGGTGCGTTTTCGTACAGGCGGCTGCTGGAGCTAAATCCGGCTTCGTATAAGGCTTCGGTCACGGTATCACCTGCTTTCAAGCGTGTTTTAAGATGGTCAAGGCGGCGGGCGGCAATATATTCGCGCGGGGAAATGCCCAGCGCCCGTTTGAACATGCGCTGCAAATGCTGCGGGCTAATCACGACGGCCTCGCCCAATTCATCCAGCGACAGCCGTTCGTCGAGGTGAGTATCCACATAGCGGCAGATTTGCTCGGCAAGGTCGGCTTCGAATGCCTGGGTGTTCGGGCTGCACCGTTTGCAGGCGCGGAAGCCAGCGGCTTCGGCCTCGGCGGGTGTGCGGTAAAACACCACGTTCTTGCGGTGCGGTGTTCGTGCAGGGCAGGATGGTCGGCAGTAAATGCCGGTGGTCATCACGGCGGTTACAAAATGCCCGTCTTTGGAACGGTCTCTGGCGACCACGGCTTCGTAACAGGCATCGGCTTCTTCTTGGGGAATGGGGGTTGGTTTCATGTATTTTACCCTCGTTTTCTGCTCATCAACTGACAAAGACTAGCTTATCAGGCTTCCGTTCGAGGGACTATCCATTTATTGCGGTCAATGAAATTAGGCGAAGTCGGCAGCGAGTTTTCGGGCTTCTTCGACCAGCGCATCCGCCCAATTGAGTTCCTTTTGCAGCCAATCCATATCGGCATAACGGGGTTCAGCTTTGAGCAGTTCTTGCCAATAAAGTTTAGCCTCATCCTTATTGCCCATCGCATAATGGGTAGCCGCAAGTCCGACTAATCCATGTTCATAGTCAGATTTCAATTCATGCGCTTTTTGGTAGTCCGCTAGCGCTTCAGGGTAACGCTTGAGTTCAAGGTAAACTTCGCCACGGTTGCTGTACCAAGCTGAACTGTTGGGGGCAAGCACAATTGACTTATCTAAATCGCTAAATGCGCCTTCCAAATCATTTTTTCTGAATCGCGCGAAACCACGATATGCATATGCTATTGAAGAGTCTGGTTTTGCAATAATTCCTTGATTATATAATCCAATAGCTGTATCAAAATCTCGTAGGCGAGCATAACTAAGCCCTTCATTCACGATAGCTATCCAGTAATTAGGTTTATGCTCAATGGCTTTTTTGAACTCGGCAATAGCCTCGCCAAAATTCTGACGTATAAACTGTATTTTTCCACAGTTGAAATAGGCCGAAGGAAACTTTGGATCAAGTTCAATTGCTCGCTGAAAGTCTCGCAAGGCTTCTTCATGTTTTTCCTGCGCTTGAAGGAGCAAGCCGCGATTATTATAATTAAGTGCTAGATTAGGATTAAACTCGATAGCCTTATCATAATCTGCCATAGCACTATCATATTTACCCTGACAATAGAGAGTCCAAGCGCGTCCTCCGTATGCTTCGGCTTTGTCGGTAGCCCGGTCAATAGCCACAGTGAAGTTTGCTAGGGCATCATCGTATTTTGCCAGCATACCGTATGTGCTACCCAATCTTGTATATAAATCGCCTTTATCCGGCATTAATTCAATTGCTTTTATCAAATCTTCAAGAGTTGACTGTAATTGATTTTTTTCTCGAAACACGGTGGCACGATTTTGAAATGCTAGGCCGTCCAAAGGATTGAGGCTAATTGCTTTATCCAAATCTCTTTGAGCTTCATCGTAGCTTCCAAGTTTCAAATAAACTGCACCTCGGTTGCCATAGCTTTCCGATAAGAAAGTCCCAAGCTCAATCACCTTGTTATAATCAGCAAGCGCGGCATCAAAATTTTCGAGGTTAAACCAAATACCGCCACGATTTAGATAGGCCACATCACAATTAGGATCATTTTCAATCGCAGCATTAAAATCCTTCATGGCATGTTCTACAGCATTATGGCGCAGGTAAATCAATCCTCTTTCATTTAACGCCGATGAAAATTTGGGGTTAAGTTCGATACTGCGATTAAAGTCAGCTAATGCGAGGTCATCATCTTCTTGTCGAGCATAGGCAGTGCCACGCCTCAAAAATGCTTCGAAACTTCCACTATTAAGTGTTATGGCTTGTCCCGCATCAGTTATTGCTTCGGTCAACTTATTTAATTTTTGGTTGGCATGTGAACGGTTTACGAAAGCTGCCGCACTTTGGGGGTTGAGTAGGATTGCTTCGGTATAATCTTGAATTGCTAAATCAAATGCGCGTTGTTGCTCATAACAAAACCCGCGCCAAATATGACACTCAACAAGATTAAACTTCAGCCGAATTGCTTCGGTCAAATCCTTAATAGAATCATCCCAATTACTATTTTTTGTATACACCATCGCTCGATCAAAAAATAAATTTCCATCGGTCGGATTTAGGGCAATTATATTCGTGTAATCAACAATGGCCTTTTGAAATTGACCAAGATGGTATCGTGCTGTGGCAAGTGAACGAAAAAATGCAGGATGTGGGTGAAGGCGAACGGCTTGCTCAAAGTCGATGAGTGCATTTGAATAATCACCTTGTGCAGCAAAAACTACACCGCGTGCATGGTAAGCTGATGCGTAGCGAGGGTTTCGACCAATGGCTAAATTAAAGTATTCAATTGCGCGTGAAAAGTTTTCTTTTTTGAATTCTTGCACGCCCAACTCGAATAAATCTTCAGCTTTTTGAGATTGTGGAATTAACTTGCGGAAAAAATCCATGCTTCCTCCTAATCACCCCACCACATCAATCCAATACCGCCTTGTTGCGACGGCGCGGTGGTTGAGCAGCACGGTATTTTCGAGTATACCGCCGTTGGCCTCGATGATTTTGGCCGAGCCGATGTTGTCGTCGTCACAGGTGACGAGCGCCCGTGTGATGCCGAGCAAACGCGCCTTCGCCAACCCCAACTGCAAGATGCGTTTGCCGTAGCCCATGCGCCGTTTGGTGGGGCGAATTTCGTAGCCGATGTGACCGCCAAATTGCATCAGTCGGTTGTTGAGGGTGTGGCGTACCGATACACGCCCGATATACACACTGTCATCCACCAGCCAATAGTAGGTTTCCGGCACGAGTCCCTCGCGCCGTTCATCGGTGGACTGCTTTTCGAGGTGGCGCACATAACCCGCAAAGTCACGGCTGAGAATAATCACATCTTGCTCAAGGTTGCGGTTTTCCGCGTGGAATTCGCGCAGCGCCTCCGTATACGTCTGCTGGAAAGCAGCGTCCGGCGATACCAGTTGCGGGTTCATGCGGCGACCAGTGAATTAAGTCGCGTCGGGGTTGGCATCCGGCGGTAATTTGTGCATCCGCCGTGCATACTGGATCGCGTAGTTGATGCGCTTTAGGCCGCCGACTTCGCAGCCCAACACATAACCATCCGGTCGTTTGTGACCGGCATTTTGGCTGTGTACCAACTCGGTAAAATCGACACCGGAGTTATTGACGGTAATTTCGCCTTCACCCCATATTTCCTCAATCACCTGCCGGACTGAATCCTCAACGGCGCTGGACTCACCATCGACCATAATGACGAAATCGCGGTCGTCTGGAAACCGAACCACACCGATAAATACCTTGAGCATCTGTGTTTTCCCCTGTTAACTGCGGCTTGCGACAATACGCACCAGTATAAAGGGAAAGGGTGAAACTGAAAAGGAAGCACCGTATTCATTACAATAATTAAGAAGAAGCTAAACGCTCATGAATTAGGCAATTATTAACGATTACATATCAATCCCTGACATATAATGAATGTGTGTGCCATTGGGGCATCGTATTCATTATGCTTCACGAAAACCACATCCAACCTGACCTCGGTCGTGGGGAAAATGATCAGGGGAGAACATCATGGAATTGACCATACGAAATGAAGGAACTGTTACTATCGGCGCAATCACCGGACGCTTTGATGCATCCGAAGCCGCGCAGCTTAGCACATGGCTGGATAGCGTCAGTGGGCAAAGCCCGGCTCGTGTCATTATCAACATGGCAGGCGTTACATTTTTAGACTCGACCGCACTCTCGACGCTGGTGAAGGGTATGAAGCGCTGCCGCCAGCAAAACGGTGATTTGCTCATCTGCAACTTGCAACAGCAAGTGAAGGTTATTTTCGAACTCACACGGCTCGATAAAGCTTTTAGTATTCATCCCGATGAGGCAAGCGCCTTGCGCGCGTTACAGTAAATGGTCTCATCTGCCGAAGTTGCCCACCCGCTTCAGGAATTCCTGACCAGCCAACGCAAAACGCTTGCGGGCATTGCACAGGCATGGCTTGATTCGGGTGCGGCGGCTTTCGGCATTAGTGGGGACGGGCAGTGGTTAGCGCTCTGGCCGGAAACAGCCGCGCTCAACACCTCCGGCATCAGCGCCAATATTGTGGTGAACAACCGTATTATGGGCGACATGTGGGTGTTTGGTCTTGCTAATTCCGCGAGCCATGACCGCTTGCAAAACGAAGCGCAGCTCATCGCCCAACTCGCAGCACAGGAATCGGAACTGAACTCGATTACCTACGAGTTGATTGACGCGCAAGATCAACTGCTGGCGCTTTATGACCTGACACAATCCATGCGTAATCGTTTGAGTTTCGACGAGGCGTTATCTTCGCTGGTGCGCGAAGCCGGACGGCTGGTAAAGGCAAGTGCATGTTCAGCATATTTGGCTTTCGACCCGCCTACCGTTGCCCAGCACCCGCAGCCGATGATGAGCCAATCCGCTTTGCAGCACATGGCTGAACAGGTCATCGACAGCGGCACGCGGCTCGTCCTCAACAGTGGTGGCTTAGGTAACAACGGCTTGCCAGCGGGTATGCAAACCATCTTGCTAGAGCCGATTATGGTAGATAATCAAGTGGTTGGCGCATTGTGCTTACTGCGTGCCCACGATACCTTCCGGTCGCCCGATTTAAAGCTGGCGCGTGCCGTGTGTGACCAAGCAGGGGCACAGTTCGAAAACTTGCTGCGCTACAAAGAGTCACTGGCACAGACACGTATTCAAACTGAGATGGAACTGGCGAAAAATGTGCAGACGCATTTGCTGCCGCAGCGCTTGCCTGCCGTCACCGGATTGGATATTGCTGCCGGTGCTCTGCCTGCCTCACAGGTGGGCGGTGATTTTTACGACTTTATGCACCAAGCTGGTGAACCGTTCATTTTCACCGTCGGTGATATTACGGGTAAAGGGATGTCTGCCGCGCTGTTGATGGCGATGACACGCACCCTGATTCGTAGTAAGACCCGTGCGTTCGTCCGCCCGTCGCCGCTGGATATTCTAGGTTCGGTCAACGATGAGATGTACGACGACTTCACCGAACTGAGCATGTTCGCGACGGTTTTTGTCGGGCAGTACGACGACGCTGAGAAAATTTTGTACTACTCCAACGCGGGTCACTCGCCGGTGATTTACTGTCCGGCAGGGGGTGAGGCTGTGCTGCTGGAAGCCGATGGCGCACCGGTGGGTGTGCTGCCGACCAGCACCTGCGAAAATCAAGCGATCTATTTTAACGCTGGCGATGTTCTGGTCGCTGCTACCGATGGATTTAGCGAAGCAGGCAACCGTGAAAAGGAGTTGTTCGGGTATGATCGGTTGCTTCAATTGGTAACGTCAATTTCTCATCTGCCTGCCCAAACGATTATGACTATGCTGTTCAAGACAGTTGCGGAGTTCAGTACCGGACACGCGCAAGACGATGACCAAACTGTGGTTGTCATCAAAGGAGTATGATGATTATGCAGGCCTCAGAAGTTGTGCGTCTGGAACTACCGGCCAATGTGCGGTATTTAAACATTCTCGCTGCTTGCATCGGGGAGATGCTGGTTCGGGTGGATGGGCTTTCTGACCCACAGCAAACCATTTATAACATCCAGCTTGCTGTTCATGAAGGCTGCACTAATATTGTTGACCATGCTTATGTTGATGATGGGGGGCGCATTGGTGTAAACCTGATGCTTGGTTGGAACCCCCCGCAAATCATCATTGAACTGCACGACACCGGTCGCTCCTTCGATGCCAGCACCATCCAAGACCCTGATCTTGATGACCCGCAGGTACGTGGATATGGCCTGTACCTGATGCGCCAAATTATGGATGAAGTTGTTTATGAGTCGAGGCCGGAAGGCAATTGTTGGCGTATGGTCAAGTATTTGTAAACCAACCGATTTTTGTACCGATTACACCCATTATTCCACAATGGAATGATTACGATAGCAAAGGACAGATAGCCGTGGCAAAGATATTGATCGTTGAAGATTATCCAGTGACCCAACGTGTGCTCAGCCTGACATTAAAGAACAGCGGGCATGAAGTACAAATCGCCAATCATGGCATTGAGGCGCTGCAACAGCTCGATGCGGGTGCAGTTGATCTGGCATTGGTGGACATCGCAATGCCGGAGATGGACGGCCTCGAACTGCTGCGTCACCTGCGAAATGATGCCCGTTATCAGGAACTGCCGGTTATTATGCTGACGGCTAGCGGACAGGATGAGGATCGCGCAACCGCCCTAACCATCGGTGCTGATGGTTTCTTGAGCAAGCCGACAAGTTCCCGCGAACTGCTGGATACCATTAATCGTTTCCTTGGCTAAAAGGCTGAACGCTATGCAAGCATCACCACAACCGGGGATTTGGGCGCGGCTTACACGATCTTCGGCAAGTGTGCCGGATGCCGGAAAGCGCAATGCAGCGCTGTTGTCGGGCTTGCTGTTAGCAATTGGTTGTATTTATATCGCGCTGCTTTTCAGAAGCCTGCTTTACCTGATGAGTGGGCGCGATACGTGGTTAGGGATTTACCTTAACCTGCTTGGAATGGTAGGGGTTGTGGGGATGTATGCCCTAAGCCGCAGTCGCTATTACCGATTTGGGGCGATATTGCTCATTGCCCAAACCATTGCAACGCTGTTTAGTGCAATTTTATCGGGTGGGGGCAATTACGAAGTCTTCGGAATCCTCATCTACATGATTATCCCCATTTTTTTGACAGGTTTACTTTTCTCGCAGCGTACGACCGTGATTGTCGCTCTGGGGATTATTGGAGCGATTATCGCTGTAGTGCCGCTTCATGTGTCGTTAGAAAACGCGGATTGGTTGGTTAAATCAGTTTCATTTATTGCTGCAATGACCGTGTTGATTATTGTTTTTGTGCGCCATCAGAATTTGTCGGAGGCAGATCGTCAGCGCGGGTTAGGTGAAAGTGAACGGCAATACCGTTTATTGGCTGAAAACTCGACTGATATTATTGCCCGAACCACGATTGATGGTGTTGTGCTTTACGTATCGCCTGCCTATAAAAAATTGCTGGGTTATGAACCCGAATCCATTATTGGCAAAACACGGATCGAAATTTCGCATCCAGACGATGTTCTTAATAATCTAAGTGAAGTTCGCAGCGGTATCTTCAATACCACAAGCACTTATACTTACAAGCATCGTTTCCGTCACCGTGACGGTCATTACCTATGGTTCGAAACCATTGCCCGACCGGTGCGTGACCCGCAAACCAATGACATTATTGAACTCCATATTTCTTCGCGTGACATCAGCGAACGGCGGCTGATGGAAGCTGCTCTGACTGCCAGCGAAACTCGCTATCGGCAGTTGGTCGAAGAAGCGGCTGATGCCATTTTTACAATCTCTATTGATGGTATGTTTACTTACGCCAACCCTGCCATTAAGCGCATCACCGGTTACACACCTGAAGAATTGATCGGCAAGCACTTCACAATGGTGCTGCGCGATTATTGGGGCGACCTCATCACTCGTTTCTACCAGAAACAAATTGCCGAGAAGATTCCCGAAACGATCCTCGACTTCCCCTTGTATGCGCGTGATGGTGAACAGCATTGGGTGGAACAAACTATCCACATTTTGCTGGAGGATGGTCAGGTTACTCATTTGTCGAGCATTGTCCGGGACGTAACGGCACGGCACGAGGCCGAACAAAACCTGCTGCTCACCCAGTTTTCACTTGATGCAGCACAGGACGCGGCGTTCTGGATTAAGAAAGATGGTCACTTCGGCTATGTTAATAAGGCTGCCAGCACATCATTGGGCTATGAAACTAGCCAATTAATGCAGCTCTCGGTGAGTGATATATATCCTGAATTCACCCCTGAACGCTGGCTTATTTTGTGGGAGAACTTTAAGCACGACAGCGAGTTTTCGAGAGAATTGGTCAGCCGCCGCAAAAATGGGATGCTTTTCAATGTCGAAATGGCGGCGAACTTTATGAGCTATGACGACCAAGAATTTGTATTTGCCTTCGTGCGTGACCTGACTGCTCGTAAGCAGATGGAAAGCGCCCTTAATCAGGAACGCGATTTTGCCCGCCAGATTATGGAAAATATGGGGCAGGCGCTCGTGGTTAAGGATATGGAAGGGCGTTTGGAATTTGTAAACCCGGCAGCCGCTGCCATGCTTGGTTATACCAAACAGGAACTCATCGGGCTGAACCTCGAATCGCTGGTGGTTGAAGCGGATGTTGCACGCTTCCGCAGTATTCAGAAACAACGCCAGAACGAAATGAATGTTGAATACGAAATCGGTATGAAACGCGCCGATGGTCAGCTTATTCATACGGCCATTACCACGGTATCACGTCATATCAACAAGGAGTACGTAGGCTCGATTGCGGTTATCACCGATATGACCGAACGAATGCAGCAAGTCGCCGAGCGCGAACACTTGACCCTCGAAATCCAGAAGAACGCGGAACTGCTGCGAACCGTAATTGACTCGACCCCCGACTGGATTTTCGCCAAAGACCGCAACTTTCGTTATATCCTCGCTAATCGCGGTTTTGCTGAAGGTATCGGTAAGACAGCCGAGGAAATTCTGGGTAAAACTGATCTTGAAATAGGTATCTCTCAAACAATTGTTTTTGGTAATCCTGAGAAGGGCATTCAAGGGATACGTGATGAGGATATTGCCGTCCTCACTACGGGGGAATCGCATCATAAGCCCGATCATTGGCTTGTCAAATCGAATGGCACCATGATTGCCCAAGATACTCAGATTCACGCCCTGCGCGATGCTCAAGGCCAATCTTACGCGATGCTGGGCTTTTCGCGCGACATCACCAACCGCAAACAAATTGAGGTTGATCTTCAGGCGGCGCATCAAAAAGCACTCGAAGCATCCCAACTCAAATCCGAATTTCTTGCGATCATGAGCCATGAAATTCGCACTCCGATGAATGGCATTTTGGGGATGTCCGAACTGCTGTTGGATACCCAATTAAGCCCTGAACAGGAAGAATACGCAGGCATTATCTTAAATGAAGGGAATTCGCTGCTTACGATCATTAATGACATCCTCGATTTCTCAAAGATCGAAGCCGGTATGATGATTTTAGAGCGGGTTGAGTTTGTGATGGTGGATGTCATCGAGCGGGTGGTTGAGTTCTTGAACCCTGAACGACATGGCAAGAATGTCTCGATCATGAGCGACCTTGACCCGAATATACCCTTTACACTGAAGGGCGACCCCAGTCGTTTGCGCCAAATCCTAATCAACCTTGTTGGTAACGCGATCAAGTTTACACCGCATGGTGAAATTGTTGTCCGTGTGAAGGTTGAAACGCAGGAATCTGACCATATGATACTGCGCTTTGAAGTGAAGGATACCGGCATCGGGATTTCGGCGGCTGACCGTGAGCGTTTGTTCATGCCGTTTGTACAAGGCAATACCGGAACGACGCGCCGTTATGGTGGTACTGGGCTAGGACTGGCGATTTCGCACCGCTTGACGCACCTCATGGGTGGCGAAATGGGCATTAAGAGCGTGGAAGATGAAGGGTCAACCTTCTGGTTTACCGCACGTTTTGACCTTACGGCACGTTTGAACAACAGCTTCCCAGAAGTCAATATCAAGGGAATGCATATCCTGATTGTGGATGACAGCGAAACCCAGTGTGAAATCCTCGAACACTACCTTGAAGGATTCCAAACCGTTACGCACAGTGTTCCTACGCCGCAGGATGCGCTGGTGAAAATGCGGCAGGCTGCCGAATCCCGCAAGCCGTATGATGTGGTGGTGATGGATATGCTGATGCCGGGGATGAATGGTGTAGCATTGGCGCAGCATATCCGCAAGGAAACGACACTGGCGTCTACCCCGCTGGTGATTTTGACCAGTTCGGGTAATGTGAAGCTGCGTAACGAAGCGGAATCGCTGGACATCAAGGCCTACTTGCAAAAGCCGGTACGCCAAAATATGCTGCTGGACTCACTGGCAACCATTTACCAAGCCAAGCAGCAGGCGTTGGCCGAAAAACCCGCTCGCCGCCGTGCCGACACGCTGGTGGTCGCACCGAAATCTAAACACGCCCGTGTCCTGATTGCCGAGGATAACGACATCAACCAGAAGCTCGCCATTCAGCAGCTCGGGCATCTGGGTTACGAGGCAGAAGGTGCGTTTGACGGTAAAGAAGCGCTGGAGAAGTTTGAGGCACAGCCTAATCGTTATGCACTCATCCTGATGGATTTACAGATGCCGGAGATGAACGGTATCGAAACGACGATTGAAATTCGTAACCGTGAACAGCAGCTTGGCAGCCATATCACGATTGTCGCCATGACAGCCAGTACATCCCCCGATCATCACCGCGCGTGCCTTGAAGCGGGAATGGATGACTTCCTGTCCAAGCCCGTTGGTATCGAGGCGCTGCAAGCGGTCATGGAACGTTGGATTAAGCCCCAACCCGCCGCGCCGCTGGTGGAGCCTTGATTAACCGGCACGTCCGGTCATAATGCCGCGTATGAGAATACCAGCGAGTACGGCGAAGCCCCACATGTAGCTGCCCATCGCCGGACGTTTTTTGGCGGTGACTTCCACGAAGATGAAAAAGGGCAGCGCCAACACGGTACCCATGCCGTAGATGAAGTGAACATCTTCGGCGGGGCGCGCACCCATAAAGTACATCGCCAAGCCGATGACCGATTGCAGCACCATAACACCGGCGACCGTATAGACTGCCCGACGGTAGTAGTGGGTGACATCACCGTGCCGCACTAAACCGATATACAGCCCTAGCACGAACATGCCGACTGCTGCCGCCAAACCGACGCGGCTGATCCAATAATGCAAGCCTGTTAAAAGTGGATATATGCTGCTCATGCTGCTTTGACGCTTACCATTCTGTTGCGTTAGGTCAGGTTGTGTTAATCCAGCCTCTACGAAAATGTGTCTCGCAATTATTCGTCGTCATGCTGCTTGCGGATCGCCTGCTCCCACGGCTTTTTAGCCTCGCCGGTGTAGCCCATCGCCCGCAGTCGTTGGGTTTCAAGCTGTTCGAGTTGGTCGGCGACAACGCCATAATCGGCAGGCGGGATGCGGCTGTCGAGGCCGTCTGCATCACGATAAATATACCCGATTCCCGCGCACCAATCACAATCCTGCGCCACGCCGTCATCGTCTTCAAACCAACCAAATCCCTCACATGATGGGCAGGGGACAATTTCCTTTGACATCACGACTCCCACGAATACACCTGCTAAACATGCCTATTGTATAGCAGGTGTAGGGATACCAACCAGCAGCCTAACCGCCGGTTTGGCCTTCCTGAATTTCCAGCGGCACATAGGAATTCACGTTCCACCAGAGTGGGAAGGGCGCAGCGGGTACATTGAAGTAGGCATCCAGCACACGCCGGATGATGGGCGCGGCGGTTTCGGAGCCTTCGCGGGAATATTCGACCATCGCTGCGATAGCGATTTGTGGATCATCCTTGGGCGCGTAGACGACGAACCAGCCGTAAGGTTCTGTCCGGCCTGACTGCGCCGTGCCGGTTTTACCACAGGCGACATACGTTGCATCATACTGTATGTCATCATAACCATAGAACACGAACGACGCGGTGCCATAGTCCAAGTCGGAAACGACGCCGCACATGCCTTCGTGGATGGCATCCATTGTTGATTGCGGCAGACCCATCTCACTAGAAACTTTTGGCTGGGCTGTGAAGGTCACCGGTTGACCATTCGTACCGCCGACCTGCTGCACGATATACGGCTGATAAAGGGTGCCACCGTTGGCGACAGCCGCGACCATACGCGCCATCTGCAAGATGCTGACCTGAATACCACCCTGACCGATGGCTTCGTTAATGCCTTGCTCGACGCTGGTGGGGTTGGGTAGGGTGCCGGTCGCTTCGGTTTCTGGCAGACCAATGCCGGTTTGTGCGCCGAAGCCCATACGCTTGGCGTAACCGACGAGTGCTTCTGCCCCACGCAGTGTATACAGCCGTGCGCCCATTTCGTAGAAGAAGGGGTTGCACGAAGCCATTAAGGCCTGCTCCATAGTGACCGGCCCTGCCGGTACGCTAAAGCGCGACTCCGGCGGTTCCAGCGCACGCCAGTCGGTGCGGACGGGCAGTGTGTCGCCGTACTTCTGACCCTTCCATTCGAGGGTACATTCGAAGGTCGGTTCACTCATTAACTGCTCGGTCGCGGCTGCGGCGGTGGTTACAATTTTGAAGGTCGAACCGGGGAAATATTGGTCTTGGATTGTCCGGTTACGGAGCGGCGCACGGACATCGGATACGTTGGTGGCAATTTCGTTGGGCGCGGGTGAATCCGTGCCGTTGTAGACATGCGGATCAAAGAACGGCCAACTGACCATCGCCAAGACGCCCCCGGTTTTGACATCTAAAGCGACCAAACCCGCGCCGGGGGAGTGGATCTGGTTACCCCAGTTGCCAGCAGCATAGTTATAGGCGTCAGCCATCGCTTGACCGGCAACCATCTGGAGGTTGCGGTCGATGGTTAGGCTGATCGACTGCGGCTGTGTTCCCTGCTTGCCACCGAGTTCGCGCAAGATGATGTTGGAGGGTGAGATGACCTGTAAGACCTGTTCCGGCTGACCGGCTAATTGGCGTTCGTAGAGTTTTTCGACACCCATTTGCCCGATCAATGCGCCTTCCTGATAACCCTGGTCGCGCAGGGCGATAAGCTGGTCGGCGGTGGCATAGGCGATATAGCCGGTGATGTGTGAGGCCGCGCCGTTGCCGACATAGCGGCGGGTATCTCGTGGGTAGCGGGTGACCACGCAGGTTTGGTTGAGTTGAGCGCCATAAAGCGCATCCGTTTCCTCATCAATCTCGCCGAGATAGAAAAGGGTTTCGGGATCGTAGGGCGCAAAATATTGTTCCAGATCATAGCGGCGGCGCTTCAGAACGGTTCCAAGCAGATCGAGGCATTCACTTTCGCCCAACATGGTTTGGCGGGTACCGTAAAGCACAATCATGGTGCCGCCCTGTTCGACGAGCAGGTTGCCGTTACGGTCGTAGATGTTGCCGCGCGGCAGCGAACGAGAGCGGACGATGACCTGTGAACCACCGACTAAGCCGTTAACGATGTCCATGCTCGACCATGCGACACCCCATTTACCGTTTGTTTGGAGTAGGCGCATGGTGCGGTTGGTATCGGCGATGGTGCCAAAGACGGGCGAGGTGAACTCAACGTCATAGGTGATGGCAGCGGATGCACCTTGCAGCTTTACCTTATTGAAGGTGTAGGTAATATCGTCCGCAGCGATTTTACCCATCGCGTCTTGATAGATTTTTTGAAAGACAGGGAAGGTATATTCCTGCTGGCTTTTGGGGCTTAACGAGCCGTACATGGCTTCGTAATTGGCTGTTTTCCAGTTATCCAAGAAGCCTTTAGCAATATCCTCTGGCGAACTGGCTAATTGTAAAATCGGTACAATGCTGCTGCCC
>JAPUDW010000098.1 GCA_027492915.1 Bacteroidota bacterium
CGTCATTTGGTCGAGATAGATCCAACTCGATGGGTTAGTACCTTCCCCAGTCGGAGTCGCATTTACCCAATAACTACCGCTACGCTGAATAACCTGTCCGTTAGTAGAGCTATTAAACGACACGTCCGATGCTGCGCTAATTGTTCCGCCTACCCCTGGGCTTCCCATTTGATGTAACCTTTCTCCTATTAATTCTTAAGTTTATTATACTATATCTATTTGCAAGTTATTAACGTAAAAGTATTATCCGCATCTAGCTATGTGCCGACCAGCTTAGCCCACCATAACAGTTACCGTTGAGTCAGCATCAACATATGCCGCATTTGTCGTCAGTACAACCGGTTTTTGTGTTGTATTGGAGCCGCGAGTAATATTACGAACAATAACTGAACCGCCGGTAATGCGAACGAAAGGCGGTGGAGATGATGCTTGATCGCTATATACCTGGACGCAGCCACCATCAATAAGATGATTACCACCAGTAATATGTATATACCCTTCGGAGGCGCGTCCGGTAGCACTCGGATCTTTCATGGCATAGCCGTACCATTTATTACGTAAGATAGCTGAGCCACCTGTTAAACGAATCAGTTCTCCAGCGCACCACATGTAGTTTGGAGCCGATCCGACTACTGGCCGGCCTTCGATTGTGAGGTTATCAAGTGCTATACCGCCAGCGCCACCGTTAAGCTGCAAAACAGTCGTCGGCGAGCCCGTAATATACATTGGGCCAATCGTTGTTTTAGACAGTGTACCGAGACGCACCATAGCTGGAAGGGCTGCCTTGGTCGCATAAGTTGTAGCACTCCAAGCATTCATTTCAAAGAAACCACCATCGGTCCATAGGGTATTATCCGAACCGACAATATACCAGGCTGTATTCGTCATATTATTGTAATAGGTTGTACCTGTGATGGTTGTCCCCAGCATTGGGCCCCAGTAAATATGGTTGAACTGGTCAGCACAAACGTTATGCAATGAATTGTAGGCCCAAATGGAACCAGAAGAGTCCATTGGATTATCGGCAAATAGCGAGATAGACGTGAGTCCTTCAAACGCAATATTACTCATACTCCAACCCTTGGTGCCACTCTCATTAGTTCCACGTGGTGAGGTTTGAAAAACAGCCGTGCCCCCAGTCGCCCGAGCATAGATTGGGCAATTGTGTCCAAACTCTGTTTGTACAGCAGCTCCACCCACAAGCGATACGCCAGCCGGAATCAAGAAAGGCGTGGAGCCAGCATCAATCGTTGCACCAGGCGTCAGCACCAGGGCCGGTTTTGGGTTCATCGCGCCAACAGCAGCCAGGGCATTGCGAAATTTAGCAGAGTAAGAAGCGCCGCTAAACGATGCTACCTCAACTTCACCCAGACGACCCGTGCCTCCACCTGCTAGAGTCGCATTTACCCAGTAACTCCCGCTCCGTTGAATCGTTTGTCCATCCGCTGGACTATTAAACAACACGTCACTTGCGGCGCTCAGCGATCCGCCTACCCCTGGGCTTCCCATTGTTAATTTTCCCTCCAATAAATTCTTATGGCTTATTATACAGAAAAATTGATTTTATCGCCAAAACTAAGCCGGGTCAGCACGGATAAACACCGCCTGACCACGCCGCGCCGGGCTGACATCAGAAGAGGTGGCTGACCACTTATTGCCGTCAAGGTCGTAGGTTGCGCCGGTCGTTGGAAAAGGTCCACGACCATTGATCGTCATCAGGTTATCAGTGCGCATAGGATAGAACTTCCAGGTAAAGCCATAGTCGCGCTGATTGTCGTCCATCCAAGTGTTGTTGCGGCACTCAAAATCATAGGGAGCGTCCGATGAGTCGTGGATTGAGCATTCGGACGCTGCCTTGACGCCATTGTCACCACCCCAGATGAAATTATCGTTAAAATGTACATCACTAACGTGATAATACGCTTCTGTCTTTGCCATCAGTATCTGGCCGATCTGGGGATGGCGATTGTTGGCGGAACTATCAAGCACGGGCGTCCCGAGCGCATTGAATTTATAACCGTAGAAGGCGTTGCCGCGGATGTGAATATTAGTGCCGCTATGCACCTGGATCCCGTCATTATGTGTTCCATCACTGTGAATACCACCATCATTGGCAAACCAGGCCAGATTGCCAATCCAGCTGCCAAGAATATTGACATTAGCAGGCGCAGCATATTGATTTGCCACCGCACAGCCATCAACCGTATGCTCAATATGGCAGCGCTCGACCGTGTAGTCATGACCATATACCGCATCGCGCGAATAACTGTACGTACTGGGACTGAACGTACAGCGATAAAACTGAATGTTGCTGCAATTTGCGCCCGAACACTGCGCCATACCACCAGGTGTATTCAAACCGCCCGCCGAAAAATAGCAATTGATGAATGTCACGTTAGCGGCATTAATCGTAATGTACTGCGAGATGTTCTGGTCCCGAATAGTCGTGCCATTCGTCGTAATTGTTGTCGGGCCGCTATAGGCTGTACGTACCACACTATTATAAACACCAACGTTATCACCCGGCACCGGAATCGTCACACCGAGAATGAAATCATCTACTTCGGATGTTTTTGCTCGAGATAATCTTCTTGCACTGATTGCCATATGTTTCCGCTCGTTGTTAGCCTAAGCCCCGTTATTTATTGGTGTTGGACTGCCGTCATAAAGAACATTATTCGCATAAAACCCACTAAAGCTTGGGTTGCGGATAATATACGTGCCCGGACCTGTTGTATTTTGCACAGGCGTCGAGCCTGGTCCACTACCCATGA
>JAPUDW010000099.1 GCA_027492915.1 Bacteroidota bacterium
GCGAGAAGTCGGTTGTAAAGGTCGGTCGCTAGCGGTCATGGTCGTTTCTCCTTTATGAATGGCGATTCAATTGGCGATGGCGGAGAATATCAACCAGCACCGTAATCAAGATGAGGGAACCGCGGACTGCATTGATCCATGACGCAGGAATGTCGATAAAGATCATGGCGGAACGAATAACACTGAGCAATATGGCAGCGAGGGTGGAACCGATCACGGTACCGATGCCGCCGAGGATGCTTACCCCGCCGACCACCGAGGCCGTAATCACACGCAGTTCCAAACCGACCGGGGGGCTAGCTTGCAACGAATTCAACTGCGTGGCGTACATGATGGCGCAAACCCCAACGCACAAGCCGTTCATGATGAAAGCTGTCATCGTGATGCGGCGGGTGTTGATGCCGGAAAGCCGCGCGGCTTCCGCATTCCCACCAACAGCGTAAATCGCGCGTCCGGTGGCGCTGTAACGCATCCAGAACGCGCCGATAATGGTGGCGATAATCATGAGCCAGATCGGTGTGGGAATGTTCAGCCAATCCCACTGCGACAGGAAAAAATCGGGCTGCATATTAATGATGGTCGTCCCGCCGAGGACGATAATCATGCCGCCTTTGAGGATGCTTAACATGCCGAGCGTCACGACAATTGAGGGTATCCGTAGATACGCGACAAAAAAGCCATTGACCGCCCCCAACAGCATCGAAACGATAATGGGTATCAGCCAGCACAGCCAACCGGGCAAGCCATTGACGGACAGCGTAGCGCTCAAAATTGCCAGCAAGCCGACCTGCGAACCAACCGAAATATCAATATTGCCGGAGATAATCAGGATCGACATCCCCACCGCAGCGACGGCGATATAAGCCTCGCTCTGGAAAATATCAAGGAGGTTGTTGGGGGCAAAAAAGCGCGGTTTATTCGTGCCAACCACCGCCATCACAACGATGATGACAATTAGCAAGATTCCTTCTTGCGACAGAATCAGGTTACGCAGCGTTCGCAGCCGGTTGGGCGCGGGGGCAGCAGGTGGCGCGGAATTCGGTAACGGCGTTGCAGTCATAAAAATTACTTTCGTACTTTAAATAAACGTTTGTAATTACTCGGTTAAAAACCAGACCTGATCAATTAGCGTATCTGTTACGTGGTAAATGGCAACCGCGTGAAAATCCTCATTGACTGTTTTTACAGCCTCGTGGTCAATCACATAATTACCGTTGGCGATGCGCGATGCCAGATCAACATGCGCCTTATTCTCAAAAATCTTTGTGTAACGCTCCCGTATTTGCGCATGCCCTTGTATCCAAACCTCACCGGATGGGAAATCGCACAACTTGGCATCCGGTGTATAGGTGGCAAGAAAGGCGTCAATGTCATGTGCGTTATATGCATCAAGCTGTTTCTGTACGATTTCGGTGGGTGTTGCCATAACGTTATCGAACCGCCCTTTCTTGAATTGGGGAGTAGCCAGCCAATAAATCCGGCGTGACATCCGCCAGCGAACGACAGCCACACAACGCCAGCGCGAGATCAAGCTCTTGCAGCAGCAGGTCAAGGACGCGGCCTACGCCTGCCTCTCCATCCAGCGCCAAACCCCACAACACCGGACGACCGAGCAGCACCGCCTTCGCCCCGTATGCCAGCGCTTTAATCACATCGGTGCCGCGCCGGATGCCGCCATCCACCAATATTTCCGCCGCGCCATCAACCGCTTCGACCACTTCCGGCAGCGCGTTGATGCCGGATATAGCCGTATCCAACTGGCGACCACCGTGATTGGAAACAATGATTCCATCCGCGCCGTGGTCAACCGCGAGGCGGGCATCATCCCCACGCAGCAACCCCTTGACCAGCACGGGTAAACCCGTAACCGACTTCAACCATTCAACATCCGACCAACGCAGATTATCCTCGAACAACGGCGAGACATAAGCTGCAAGGCCATCGCGCGTGGCATCGGGCGGCAAGTTCTTCACTTCTAGGGGCGGCGGCAAACCGAAATTATTCCGAATATCGGCCTCACGATAGCCGAGATAAGGGCGATCAACCGTCAGCACAATCGCCTTATAGCCGACGACCTCGGCAAGCTGCACCAGATCACGGGCGGCGGCACGGTCTTTGTAGAGGTAGAGTTGAAACCAGCGTGCGCCTTCGGGTACGCCGGTAGCAATATCTTCCAGCGCCATCGTCGCGCTGGTGCTAACAACCATGTTCAAACCGCGAGCCGCCGCTGCACGGGCAACCGCCGCTTCGCCGTCAGGGTGCGCCATCATCATATAGGCCATCGGTGCGATGAGAATCGGCGCGTTCATCGGCTGGCCGAAAATCGAAACATTCATCGAACGGGCAGCGTTACCCGCCATCATGCGCGGACGCAGGAAGATGCGCTGAAAAGCAGCTTCGTTCTCGCGTACGGTGAGGTCGTCATTCGCTCCGTTGGCGTAATAATCAAAGATCATCCGGCTAAGTTTTTCCCGCGCTAATGGCTCATATTCGCGCAGGTTCAACAGGTGGCTGGTATCCATTATTCAACCTTCACCGCTTCGCTCATCATGGCGGTGACAACCCGTTCCTGCGTGGCTTCCTCGCGGGTGAACTCGGCAGCGATACGCCCCTCCCGCATGACCAGCACACGGTCGCTCATGCCCAACACTTCCGGCAGTTCACTGGAAATCATCAACACAGCTAACCCCTGCTGCACAGCCAGTTCACTCATCAGCCGGTGAATTTCAGACTTCGCGCCCACGTCGATACCGCGCGTTGGCTCGTCCATAATCAACAGCTTGGGCTTACTCGCCAGCCATTTGCTAATGACAACTTTTTGCTGATTACCGCCAGAAAGCTTGTTGACGACTTGTTCAGCACTATAGGCACGAATGCTCATTTGCTGAATGGCATCGGTCGCCAGCTTGCGTTCACCGTTAAAGTTGATGAAGCTGGCGCGGGATAACGCTTTAAGAACCGCCAACGATGCGTTCTCACGGATATTCATTTGCTTAATCAGCCCCTGCGTACCACGATCTTCGGGGACATAAGCGAGGCCTAGCTTAACGGCCTGACCTGCGCTTTTAATATTGACCCGCTGCCCATCGACGAGGATTTCGCCGGAATCCGCAGGCGCGATGCCGAAGATGACCTGTGCGGTTTCGCTGCGGCCTGAACCCACCAACCCCGCCATGCCAACGATTTCCCCCGCCCGAACGGTGAAGGATACATTGCGGGTGGTTGAGCCACGGTTGAGGTTGCGGACTTCCAACACTGTTTTGCCGGGGTTACTGGTCAGCTTGGGGAACAGATTGTCGATGGTGCGCCCAACCATCATACTTACCAGTTCGGGTTCAGTTGTTTCACTAACCGGCTTGGTGTTTACATACTGCCCATCACGCAGCACGGTTACGCGGTCAGCCAGTTCGAACACCTCCTGCAAGCGGTGGCTGATGTAGATGATCGCCACACCGCGCTGCTTGAGGATGCGCACAATACCAAACAGCCGCTCGACATCCGCTTCGGTCAGCGCAGCGGTGGGTTCATCCATAATCAGGACACGCGCGTTGATGGAAAGGGCTTTGGCAATTTCGACACGCTGGCGGTTACCCACGTTGAGCGTACCGACTTTGCGACTCACATCCATGTCATGAATATTCAGCGAGTGCAGCAGTTCCAGCGCACGGGTGTTGATGGCGTTCCAGTCGATCACCTTCAACGGGCCAAGGCTGCGCTTGGGGGCGTGCCCCATGAAGATATTTTCGGCGACGGTTAGTTCAGGGTATAAGCTCAGTTCCTGGTAAATGGTCGCCACGCCGCGCGCCTGTGCCTCACGCGGGTTATTAAAAACGGTGGGCTGCCCTTCCCAGCGGATGACACCGGTATCCGGCTTATGCACACCCGAAATAATTTTGATGAGGGTCGATTTACCCGCGCCGTTTTCGCCCAGCAGCGCGTGAACCTCACCTGCTTCCATCGAGAAGTGTACGTTATCCAGCGCCTTCACACCGGGGAAGGACTTAGAAATATTTTCAAGTTCAAGGATGGGTGTCATGGTTTGGCATCAGCCTTTAACGGTATTAAAGAGATTTCTTTTTCAAAACGTTTCATATCGTCAATATTTTGGGTCAGCAGCGTATCAACCCCATTAACCAGCATCGTTGCTACAATGTTGGCATCATGGATTTGTTTGCCGCCGGTCGGGTAGCGCTTGATGAGTTGCAACAGTCGCGTTGTCACAGCGGTGGTTTCATCAGCGATTATGAAAATAGAATGGAGTACATTCATTTCAGCTTCAACCTCAGCGACTGACATTGGTTGAGATACAGATTGAGGGCGGGTTACATTTACCAGAAATTCCCGTATCACTTGACGACTAATCCAAAGTTCGTTACCAGCACTAATTTGAGTGTCCAGTAATGTTTTTGCCTCATGATGAAACTCCATACCTATCACTCGTGCGCGAAGAAGCACATTTGTATCAACAAATGTCTTACCGCCCATCGTCACCATACCAATCTTCACGACGGAAAGAAAAATCGGGCGAAACATCTCCTAAGTCACGTACTGTCGAATTTAACAGGTCGATTTTTTCTTTCGGCGTTAATTCCCGCTGTTTGGATTGCTCAGTAATATGCTGAACAAGATATTGCCGTTGTTCAGTAGGAAGTTGATCGACCAATTCCACGAGTTTTTCAAATTCAATTGTCAATTGGACGGCCATTGTTGACATCTCTCTACTCAGCCTACAGTCCCACTACTATATACCATCGACCGCCACGAAGGCACGAACGGGAAACGTGCCGAAGGCCTTGACCTTGACCGGAACCGCATAAAAACGCAGCGGGCGGTCATCCGGTATCGCTTCCATGTTGCACATATGCTCGACAATCAGAATATCCGCGCCGAGTAAAACCGTGTGTACGGGGCGGCGACCGTCGGTAATATCGTCAATGTTGTAGGTGTCGATGCCCACCAGCACCGCGCCAGCCGCTTTCAACGTTTGGGCTGCTGCTTCGGTCAAATACGGATGACCTTCAAAATACTGGTCGGTTTTCCAATGACGCGCCCAGCCGGTATGCACCAGCACCGCCTTACCCTTCACATCTAACCCAGCGAACCAGCTTTCATCAATGATGCGCCCGTTATCCGGCGGCACATGGATCAAAACCACGTCAAGCTGTGCTAACTGTTCCAACGCGAGGTCGGAAAGGTCTTTACCATCGGCGAAGCGGTGAAACGGCGAGTCAAGGTACGTGCCGGTGTTCGACACCATCTCAATTTTGCCGATATGGAACTCGGTGCCTTCGGCATACACCTTGCGCGAGGCTTCGCGGCTGAGGTAATCACAAATGATGGGCGCAGGCAAACCTTTATAAGTAATCAGCCCATCTTCAACGGTATGGCTCAGGTCAATCAACTGCGGTTGTGTCATAAGACGACCACTACTTTCTTGGCAACCGTGCGATTATCACGGGCGGTAAGCATGGCTTGCTCGATTTCTTCGAGGCCATAGCGATGTGAAATGAGGGTAGAACCGAGTGTTGGCTCGGTTTGCAGCAGGCGGATGCTTTCGGCGGCGTGGGTTCCCGGCCATGCGTGTGAGGGGCGAATGGAGAGCTTGCGGAAATGCAGATCGTCCGCGTCAAATGAAACGTTCTTGGTGTCGTTCCAAGCTACGCCAATGTAACTGATGATACCCCCCAGCGCCGCGATCTGAATCGCATCCACAATCGTATCCGGTTGGGCGGTTATCAGGATTTTGTCCGGCTGGCGCGACCCAAATTTGTAGTCAGATAACGAAGTCTTGTCCACGCTGATGAAGGTATCCGTGCCGAGCGCCAGCGCCGCATCCATCCGCCCTTTGGAAGATGACCGTCCGGCGGTGTAGATATGGGCAGCACCCGCACGTTTAGCCAGCGCGATTGCCCCCAAACCCAACGGGCCGGGGCCGATCACCAGCACATGATCGCCGGGGCTAACCTCCGCCACCTGCACCAGATCAACACATACGCCCAACGGCTCGACTAATGCAGCAACATCAAACGGCATATCATCAGGGATCAGTACAGCTTGTTGATGGTAAGCCAGCAGTAGTTGACCAAAGCCCATCGTCGGAGACCCCATATAGCTCAAGGGGTTGGGGCAAAGGTCAGGCCGCCCGCGACCATGCGGCGGTGGTGAGCAGTTCTCGCAGGTTCCACACGGCGCAGAACTATCGACCGCAACCCGATCACCCACCTTAAAACGGGTTATACCCTCGCCGACCGCTTTGACGACACCTGCCACTTCATGACCAAACGGCTGCCAATCATCAGCGGTACGGTCGGCAATATGCTGGTCGGTGCCACACACGCCGCAGGCTTTGATCTCGATCAACAATTGGCCGGCAGACGGCGCGGCAACCGGATTATCACGCACGACGAACTGCCACGGCGACCTGACATAGGCGGAACGGTTGGCGTAGTCAGACATAAAAATGATCCAATAACAACTTTATTTTTCGAAACGGGATCTTTAATCGACAATAACGCTTACTTCACCGTCAGTATTTTTAAGAAGCGTTCATAAGCTTCATCCCACGCAGCCGTATTGCGCGGTTCGTAAAACAGCATCCCCTCGCTCTTGCTGAGCAACGTCCGCGCCTCGGACATATTGCTGAACTCGCCCAGCGCCACCAACTGCACAATCGCGTTCCCCAGCGCCGTTGCTTCGGCGGGGCCAGCCACCACCACGCGCCCTGTGCAGTCGGCGGTCATCTGGCACAGCAGCGCGTTCCGCGACCCACCGCCGATGATATGCACCGTTTCGGCTTTGCGTCCGGCAACGCGGCACAACTGCTCCAGCACATAACGGTATTTCATGGCGAGGCTTTCGTAGATCACGCGCACCATCGAACCCACGTTGACCGGAACATGCTGGCGCGTGCGGTCACAGAAGTTGCGGATAGCAGTCGGCATATCCCCCGGCTGGTAAAAGTCCACGTCGTCAGGGTCAATGAATGTGCGGAAGGGTGCGGCTTGCTCCGCCATCTGCGCCAACTCGGCGTATTCGTACACCTGCCCTGCGGCGGCCCATGTCGCACGGCACTGCTGCACCAACCACATCCCCGCGATGTTCTTGAGGAAGCGCCATGTGTTTTCCATGCCGCCTTCATTGGTGGCGTTGGCTTCATAAGCCGCGTCGTTGATGACCGGCTGCGGCAGTTCGAGGCCGAGCAAACTCCATGTGCCGCTGCTGATGTAGGCATAATCGGCGGTCGTGGTCGGCACGGCAACCACCGCGCTGCCTGTGTCGTGGGTCGCGGGGGCAATCACCGGGATACCGTGATACTCACCCAACCGTGTCCCCGGCGGCACAATCTCGCCGAACATTTTAGTCGGCACTCCCAGCTTACCCAGCAGGTCGAAGTCCCAGTTGCCAAGCTGCGGGTTATAAATCTGGTGGGTGCTGGCGTGGGTGAACTCGGACGTTTTGCTGCCACTCAGCCAGTAATTGAACAGGTCAGAAATTGGCAGATAGGTATGCGCCACATCGAGCAGTGGGCTGTTATTCTTGGCGAGGCTTGCCAAGCGCCAGATGCCGTTGACCGGAATCATCTGCAAGCCGGTGCGTTCATAAAGTTCGCGGCGTGGGATGCGCTCGAACACCCAATCCATCATGCCTTCCCAACTCTTGTCGCGGTAATGGACAGGGTTCGCCAGCAAACGACCGTCACGGTCGAGGAAGGCGTAATCGACACCCCATGTATCAATACCGATGGAGGAGGCGTTGGGCGCAGCCATCTTCACGCCAATTTGAATGTCGTGGAACAGGCGCAGCGCGTCCCAATACAGCGTGCCGTTGGCGGTCACGGGTGTGTTGGCGAAGCGGTGCAGTTCTTCGATGTGCAGCGACGAGCCATCATAGGCGATCTGCATCACCCGCCCCGACTCGGCACCGAAATCAATAGCAATAACACGTTTTGAAGCCATAAAAACCTTTGTGTATTAAGTAGATCTGATGACTATTTATAAACGATTCCCAATTACGGAGAAGGCAATATTACTTCCACGATATTTTCACTTACCCCTTCAAGATAATAAGTTTTGTCGGGGCTTTGCGCTGCATCCTTGATCCATTCAGGCTGAGTAAGCGTTGTGGTTAATTCTTTTTCGCCAGTTAGTGCATTCCAAATTTCGATGCTGTATTCCCCAAACGCGATAATATCTTGTCCGTTTTTTGACCAGAATACAAGGTTTGTAAACTCTGCATCTACTTCCCTTGTGAAAACCATCTCGGCCCGTCCAGAAGCAGCATCCCAGATACGGATACTTTGGTCGGAACTGGTCGTCACCACTTGCGTACTCTCATTATTCCAATCAATTGACCGAATGTATTCCGAATGACCTAGCAATGTCTGAGCAACTTGCCATGTACTTGTAGCAAAAAGTTGAATCTCATCACCATTCGTTACGGCAAGTGTCTGACCATCAGGAGACCAACTCAGATGTGAAAGGGACCGATTAGGAAGTTCAATCTCTTGTATGAGCGACCAATCCTCGGTATTCCACACAAGCAGTTTAAAACTTTCGATACTGCCAGCCATTCCCTTAGCGGTGGTGACTGCGAGCTGCAATCCATCCGGTTGCCACGCGAGTGAACCAGCATATGAATTAATGGAAATTTTACTCAGCAGAGTTCCATCTGGAATACTGATGATAAATATTTTCCCCTCACTCCCTGCTGTTGCTTCACCAAAGCTAATCGCCAACTTCTCGCCATCAGGGCTAAACTGAATGTCATTCAGTTCTAACCACCCGTCAACTGGAATTAAGTACGTCAGAACGAGTTGTTGTGTATCCCTATTTTGAACCTGTACACTGAAATCAGAAAAACTAGTCGCGACGAAATGACCATCAGCGCTAAATTCGATTTTCCGCTTGTGAATAGTCTCAGTTTCTTGAGCTTGAGCAACCGATTGAGTACTCATGAATAGGCATAAACAACACAGCCATAAGATATAGCTCCACTGGGTGCTAGGAAGTCGCTTCGACCTTCTAAACATTGGCTGTTATATATCCCTAGTATTTACTGCAATTGTAGCGCGTTTTGGTGATGTAGGGATTTACCGCTGGCAAATCCCTACCGATATGTTGCGGACTAGCGCACGTAGGCGACAGGGACGCCACCATCGACGGTCAGCACGGCACCGGTGGTTTTGGCAGCACGCGGCCCGCCGAGGAAGGCAATCGACTCGGCGATGTCCTCCGGCAAGATTTCGACCTTGAGTGTGTTGCGCTGCTTGTAGAAATCGTTGAGGTCCTCGGCCTTTACGCCGTACTGCTTGGCACGGGCATCTTTCCATTGGCTGTCCCAGATGCCGCTGCCGCGAATGACACCATCCGGCAACACCGAATTGACACGGATGTTGAACGCGCCGCCTTCTTCCGCCAGCGAACGGGCGATGTGCAGTTCCGCCGCTTTCGCCGCGCTGTAGGCCACGGCGCCCTTACCGGGGGCAATGCTGTTCTTGCTGCATACAAACACCATTGAGCCACCTACTCCCTGCTTCTTGAGCAGCTTGAAGGACTCGCGAGCGACGAGGAAGTAACCCGTCGCGAGGATGTCGATATTCTTCTGCCACATGGCGAGGGTCGTGTCCTCGATGTTTGCCCCACCTGCGATACCGGCGTTGTTGACGATAATATCAATACCGCCGTAAGCCAACACCGCCTGTTTGAAGCTCTCGATCACGGCATCTTCGCTGGTGACATCGGTCTTGACGAATACCGCCCGTTTGAAGCCGTACTTCTTGTTGATCTCAGCAACGGTTTCTGCGCCACCCGCCTCGTTAATATCACTGACGACGATATGTGCGCCATCCGCCGCCAAACGGTAGGCCGTTGCGCGACCGATGCCGCTGGCTGCGCCGGTAATCAATGCCACTTTACCCGCGTAATCACGGGGCGGGGGGGCGAGCCGGAGTTTGTACAATTCGAGCGGCCAATATTCAATGTCGTAGGCTTCTTTTTCCGTCAGGCTGACGAAACCACCCAGCGCCTCGCTGCCACCGATCACGTTAATGGCGCGGTGGTACAACTGGCGGCTGACATCGGCATTCATGGCATCCTTACCCGTGTTCACCATGCCGAGGCCGGGGATTAGGATCACGCGAGGGGCAGGATTACCAAGTTCGTCACCCGCCTCTTTCGAGCGTTCAAAGTATTCAACATAGCGCGTCTGGTAATCGGCAACCGCCGTCGGCAGCAGCGCCTTGAGTGCGTCAATGCCATCTTCCGGCTTCCAGTTGATGAACAGCGGTTGGCGCTTGACGTGAACAAGGTGGTCAGGGCACGCCGCGCCCATCTGGCTCACTTCCGGCGACTTGCCACCACCGACCATATCCAGCACATCCTCGCTGTCGTCGTAGCTCAGGATGTTGGAGGACTTGGTGTTGACCGCGCCGCGAATGATCGGCAGCACTTCCGCCATCATCGTGTGGCGTTCGTCGGCAGAAAGCGGCTTGACGACCAGATCACCAAAAACTTTCTTGCCTTTCCGCTTATCGGCAACATAATCTTCGGCGACTTGGATCATTTCGATACTTTTGTCATAGCAAGCTTTGGAGTTATCCGCCCATGTTACGAGGCCGTGCTTGCCCATGACAACGCATTCGATACCGGGGTTGTCGATCACCTGCTGACCAATCCATTTGCTCAGGGTGAAACCGGGTTTGATGTAGGGAACCCACGCCATGCGCGAGCCGTAAACATCACGCGCGGCTTGTTCACCATCCGGCGCACAGGCTACGCTAATCACCACATCAGGGTGCGTGTGGTCAACATGTTTGAAAGGCACAAAGGCGTGGAGCAGCGTTTCGATACTCTGGCGCGGGCGACCTTGTTCAAAAACAGTCCGGTTCAGGTACTCAACCATTTCCTCATCGGTCATCTTCTCGCGCTGGAAGGTGGGCATGACCTCGTCCATCTTCAGCAGTGCGAAGCCTTTTTCCTTGATGTCGAAAATATCCGAGCCGGAGGCTTTGACCGCCAGCACCTCGACCTGCCGACCCACATGGTCAGTCATCATCAGCTTGGCGCTGGTATTACCACCGTAGATGTTGACAACGGCACGATCACGACCGAGCAAGTTACTGCGGTAAACCAAACCATCGAGGTCAGGCAGGCGGCTGGCTTCGTCGGAGTTCCATAGATTTTGAGGCATAATTTTCCGCTTTGCTATTAAGGTTAAAAATTATTCGGCGTTATTTTTTGAGGGGGAGGATTTGCATCCTCCCCCCACGAAAGCAAACGCAGGCGACCATGTTTGAGTATCGTGATAGTAGTGCAAAGTGTAGTGAACATCAGCGTAAGCAGCAGTGTTTGATGGGAGTTCAATGCGATTTCGTTTGCTTTCGTTCTACGCTCTTTTATATCGCAACAAAAGTAACGTGTCAACCTAATTTCGTCAACATATTACATATTTCATGTGATTTTCAGACCTTATTCATCTAGTCATTAAACGATTAAGAAAAATGACCTATTAAGTCAGTAAATTTCGCAGATAAAACGGTATCATGCTGTTCATCTCCCATTGGTTTTGCATCTGCGGCAGGATGTGGCGTTGGTAGATGAGGGCGTAGTGCAGCGGAGCAAGCAGCATCGCGAGGTCGTAGGCTTGGATCAGCTTATCGAGGGGTTCATAAGCCCGCCACGGTTGCAGGTAAGCATCCCGCAGCCGTTCCTGCACATCCGGCACAGCAGGCAGTTTGATATTGGCATCATTCAGGAAGTACAGGCTGAAGAACGGATGACTGACCGAGCTATCCGACCAGTCGATAAACACCACTTTGCCGCCATTGACGACCACCTGCCCTGCCCAGAAATCGCCGTGCTCCAGAGAGGCAGGAATGCTGTAAGCCGATAACGCGGCACAGGCTTGCTTGAACTCTGGTATACGAGTGCGCAGCCGTTCTAGTTCGTCAACGGAAATTTTCAAGCCGCTGCCGGAAAGCGACTCCGCGCTGCTCATCAACAGCGACTCAATCGAGGCAGCCAGTGTATAGAGGCGGCGGTCGGGGCAGCCGAGGCCAATAAGTTCATTCAGACGCACCGATAGGCTGATTTGCAACTCGGCAAACTGGCGAAAGGCCGCTTCCCAGCGTGCAAATTCGCTGATGTCATCCAACGTCTGTGTGCCGTAATCCGGCATCAACAGCCAGCGCCGCCAGCCATCCACCAGAATCGGCTTCGGGAACGCATCAGGGTCGTTATGCGCCAGCCATTTGACCAACGGCGCTTCGTGGCGAAACATACCCGGCAGCGCTTTGAAGTAGATCGTGCCGAAGCTCGTTTGCGCCCGCAGGATGGCCGAACGCTCCCATGAACGTAGCTGCTCAATCGGCGCGGTCAGCAGGATGCCACGGTCATCAAACTGCTCTTCAATCCACGCAATCGTTTTCGCGAACCAGCCGGGGCGATACCACTCGGTACGGATGGCATTCACATCACCCTTCCACTGAACCCACTCGTCCACCACCGCTTTCTGTTCCGGCGGCAGCTCCGGCAGCACGTCCTCCGCCACCCATTTCATGCCATCAGGCGGCGTCCAATCTGCCGGAATATGGCTGCCATCCATCGCATAAAACATCGTCACACAGTCATCAGCAAAATCCGTTTTCAGGCAGCGCAGGGTGGTTATGCGCAGCCCAAGCTTGTCGAGCGCGAGCTGATTTACAGGCGCGACCGTTTGCCAGAAGTGCGGTTCGCTCGTTTCGTAGCGCGGCAAAGTGTGCGTCGTTTCACCGGACAGCAGCAGAATTTGGCTTTCGGTTGGATGCGGAATCAGTAAAAAATGGATATAAGAGGATGGCATGGGTATCTTTGGAGTTCGCTACAATTACACATAACATTTCTGCAATCTTACCGACAAATATCTGAATCCGACAGTTTCAACCCATTTTTGTTCGCTATTTATTGATGGAGACTCCCTGATGACACAAATCGGCATCATGCTCGAAGGTCAAGCTGGCCTCACATGGGCGCGCTGGCAGGCAATCCTTAAAGCGGCAGAGGATTACGGCTTCCAATGTGTTTTCCGTTCCGATCACTTCACCATCGGCCCGCCGGATGAAGAGTCGCTGGAAACATGGGTATCGCTGACCTATGCCGCCAGCCACACCCAGCGTATCGAGTTCGGCACCTGTGTTTCACCCGTAACCTTCCGCCATCCCGCGCTGCTCACCCGCATGGCCGCCTCGGTGGATGACCTGAGCAATGGGCGCTGCATCCTTGGCGTAGGCATCGGCTGGCACGAGCGCGAGCATACGCAGTTCGGCATCCCCTTCTACGACCAGTCAACCCGCATCGCCATGTTCGAGGATGCGCTGGAAGTGACGACTAAACTCCTCAAGAGCGATACACCCGTCAGCTACAGCGGCGAGTACTTCTCGCTCAACGATGCCATCCTGCTGCCGCGCCCCCAACGCGCCGGTGGCCCTCGCCTGATGATCGGCGGCAACGGGCCGAAGAAAACCCTACCGCTGGCAGCCAAGTACGCCGATGAATGGAACGCGGTATTCCTACAAGCCTCCGAACTCAAAGAACGCCAAGCCCTGCTTGATGGACTGCTCGCCGAACAAGGGCGCAAACCCACCGACGTAAAGCGTTCCCTAATGACCCGCATCCTGTTTGGCAGCACCGATGCCGAAGTGCAGGCCAAGCTGGCGAAAGAACCGGGCGAACACGACAACAACAACCCGCGCCGCATCATTGGTACCGGCTCGGCGGTGGTTGACCAAATTGGCAAATTTGTCGAGGCGGGTGTCGAGCGCTTCATGCTCCAGTGGATGGAACTCGACGACATCAAAGGGTTGGAAGCGCTGGCGAAAGACGTACTGCCACACTTCCATAAGTAACGAGCAGATAGAAGCCATTTGAAAAGGACGGCGGGTTTGCTACCTGCCGTCCTTTTTTATTGATCTACCGGCTGTGGTTAACGTGCTGCACTTCGATCTTGTACGTCACGCGCTGTTCCTTGCCGCGCTGGGCTTCGTTACCAGCATAATAATCCGGTCGGTTCACATACTTAGCGCTCAGCGAGTTGATGTGTTCCAGTGCGCCTTCTTCGGTTTCTTCCACCACTTCGCCGCGTACTTCCATCCAGCGGTAAGGGTTTTCGGGGTCAATCGCCAACACCGTAACCGGCGCACCAACCTTCATATTCTTGTCTTTTTGGCGACCACGCGCTGAGTTGACGCGCACAAAACCATCTTTGGCATCGACCCACACCGGCGTGGCTTGCGGCTTGCCATCCGGCATCACCGTAACGAGGCTGACGACCACCGGACGGTCGAGTAAATCTTGAAACTTTTCGGGAATAGCAACTGCCATGATAGACTCCATATATAAACGAAATTGGCTTACCCAACTAAGGTAAGCGATTCCGCCTTAGATCTCAATCAGACCAATGACGGTTTTAATTTAACTGTTCGTATTAATCCGCACTGGCTCGATCTTATACGTCACGCGCTGCTCCTTGCCCCGATTGGCTGCGATCTCCGCATCAGCGTAGAAATCCGCGTTCCCTTCGTATTTCAGGCTGAGGGCGTTGGCGTGGTCTAACGCGCCCTCCTCGGTCACTTCAGCGATGCGACCGCGCACTTCCAGCCAGCGTCCGGTATTGTCGGGGTCGATAATCAACATCGTCACCCGCGCCCCGACCTGCATGTTCTTATCCTTCTGCCGCCCCCGTGCCGAATTGACGCGCACATACGTCCCGTCATAATCCGCCCAAATCGGCGTCGCCTGTGGCTGACCGTCCGGCATCAGCGTGACCAGCGCGACCACAATCGGGCGCGTGAACAAATCATGGTACGCTTCGGGAACCAAAAGGGGCGCATCACCCTGCTTCTCGTATTTAATCGGCATTTTTATCCTGCTTTCTAATCATCAATAACAATCCATTTTAATCTATTGATCTCTATCGTCCGCGTGTGTTCACCACCACCACACCCGCCACCACGAATACCCCGCCTAGCAGCGCCAGCACCGCCGGAACTTCGCCCAACCACAACCACGCGATGAGCACCGCGAACACCGGTACGGTATACAGGAATGTCCCCGCGATGGAAGCCGGTAAACGCGACAGCACCAGCGACCATGTGAGGTAGCCCAATGCGCCGGGGAAGATGCCCATATACACCACCGCCAACGTCGATTCGGTTGTAGCCGTTGGCAGCTCACGCAGCAAACCGGGGATAAACACCAGCAGCAAGGCCGCACCCGCCCAAACGGCATAGGTCACAAACCGCAGCGCCCCATACTTCTTGAGCAGCGGTTTTTGCCCGACCGAATACGCCGCTTGGCAAGCCGCCGCCAACAGCACCAGCAGCGCCGCCGGTTGCAACCGAACGCCGTCCTCGCCCGTCAAACTGATGATCGCCACACCCAGCATACACAGGCCGATACCCACCCAACCGAAGCGCGTCACCCGTTCGCCCAAAAATAGGATGCCACCAAGCGCCATCAAAATCGGGCCACATGCCACAATAAAGCTGGCAACCCCCGCCGACATGCCCACCTCACCCGCGTTGATGGCGACGTTATAAGCGGTAAAACCCAGAAAACCCAGAACCACGATACGCGGAATATCACGGGCTTCGGGCAGCGGCATTCGCGTCAGCAGCGCATACACCGCCAACGTCACCGCCGCGATGATGTAGCGCAGCACCGCCAGATTTTCCGGCGCGTAACTTTTCAACCCCACGCGGATGCCCGCATAAGATGATGCCCACAGCACCACTGTCGCCAGCGCCGCCAGCAGGGTGATGCGGTCGACCTTGCCCCAAAAGCCGGATGCTGCCGGTGGGGATACTTCACGAGTTGTCATCAGCTTTTCCTAGGTTGAGGTGCGCTTGTGAGCTTCTTCGATAATGTGCTTGTTGAGGATGCGCACTTCCTTGACCATCAGCAGGCGCATATCCTTCACGATGGTGTCCGCCAGTTCCGCATCGCTGATGTCATCGCCGTCAATGTCCAGCCGGAACTTCTGCCCCTGAATACCCCCCTCGTTCGAAAAATCGACCTCAAAATCAAACACCACCCGCTTTTCGGTCATAATTTTTGCCCTTCTGCTAAAAAGGGCTGATTGTAGAGGGAGTTGAGTCGGCTGTAAAATACTAGGTAAAATTGAGCAAGAAACGGACAAATTGCCGTCAAACTTTTGATTGAATATTTCACGAAAACCGGACGCGATGTATCGCGTCCCTACATCAAATTTGAGCGAGAAAATCTCATCTTCGTAGGGACAGCATACATGCTGTCCGACATTTTAAATATCACTCAATACTCCTTTACACCCCTGTATCTCAACCAGCGCAATCGGCTCTTAGCCGTTGGTGGCTAGATATTACGAGGGAACTATGAACAATCAAGCAAGAAATTTGATCCCACTCTCGTGCTTTTTTATTTTTCTAATAGTGTTATTTTTTCTATTCGAGTTTTTGCGTTTTAGTGATACTTTAGATACGCCTTACTTCTCTCTAGACGTTACCCGAACGGCGATCATCTCACAAAATCAAACCGTCGAAGTCTTGATTACACAAACAGCGGCGGCACGAGAGGTTGGAACTTTTACACCCGCGCCATCGTCTTAACGAGCACCATCAACGCTTGGGGAGGGGGAACGTGTATGAGCCGCAAGAATCGTCTGTGGTTGATTATCGGTACAGGCATCGTGATTACCCTCGTGGTCGTTGCGTTTTTCATGCGAACGACATTGGTGTGCTGTGTTCTACCACCTACTGGAGATTATTTCACTGGAACAGCAGTAGTTGCTCAAAATCAAACAACTGTAGCATTACGAGCGACTGCGAGTGTAATCGTCGCCCTCAATCAAACAACGGAAGCCTTTCTTCATCAAACTGAAACAGCTTATCCTAATTGGGGTTTTGTCTTTACCTCAACACCGCTCCCCTACGACCCCACCCTCTACGCCCAACGGCGGCAGGAAGAACTCATGCTGCGGACAGGCGCGGGGCCAACGCAGTACACCGTCTTCTTTGCCACCGAAGCCGCACTCATCGCCAACTATCAAGGTACGGCACTGCCGACCCTCACACCCGCCATCGCATCCCCGACCCCCATATTGCAACCCACGCCGCCGCCTTACGATGCCACCCTCTACGCCCAACGCCGCATTGAAGAAGAACGCATCAAAACCAACACAGGGCCGATCTACACAGCGGAATACTTCTATGCCACCGAAACCGCGCTGGTCGAAACCTATCAGGGGACAGCCCTGCCGACCACACCACCCCCTTACGATGCCAACCTGTACGCCCGACGGCAGCGTGAGATCGAGATTTTTAAAACGGCGGGTGGGCCGACCGAATGGGCGATCTTCGTGGCAACCGAAACCGCGCTGGTGGCGACTTATCAAGGGACTGTCCTGCCGACCTTCACGCCCACCCCCACCCTTTGCCCCCACTCGGATATCATATGCCCCGGTGGTAACGAAACGCTGAGTCCGGCGGGGCAGGTCATGCTCTTAATGGCGAGTGCCAGCGCACCGGAGTTCGGTCAACTGGCGCAGACAGCAACCGCGCTCTATGTCTCGCTAACCCCCAGCCCGACTGTTCCATCGAATGCCACGAATACACCCTGCGCGTTTATGTGGGCGCATCAAGACTTGCCCGAAATTACAAACGCAGCACAGGCAGCATTCAACAAAGCCAAACTCGACAACATCAACGTCATACGGGCAGATGCATACGGCGAAACCTGCGGAAGCCGCTTCATGGCGATGACCACCGACTTTTACCTGAGCGCCGAAGTAGACAATTTCCGCGACACAGAAGCGATTGGGGATATTATTCGTGATGCCTATAACATGTTGCTCGCGTTGGATGTCGAACTACCCGCGCGGCACGGCTACCTCGACATCGAGTTCACAGCCAACGGCGAGCCGAAACGCTTCCGCGCTATGTTCAGCCAGATCAAATCGGCAGTCGAGTCCGAAGCCACGGGCGCAGCACTTATCAAAGCAGGCGGCGGGTTAGGATAATCACCCGCCGCTTTCAAAGGTTTGTATATTCGAACGAACAAATCAGAATTTTTGTGCTACAATAATATTGTATCTAATCTCTTTGTACTTCTCTTTATAACTTGGCGTTCTTGGCGGTTCAATTGTCTTTGTATTTCTCCATGCTTCTGTGGTTAATCATGTTGCATTTGCTTGTGTCAATTCGGCAAAACGCTCCCTCGCATCCGCCGAATCGGCATCGGCGGCAGACACACGGGAACATGCTGCCGAAACTGCGCCATTTCAGCGGATGCAGCCGAGCATCCCATCATCACAAAATGACAATTCGGCAGAACTAAGGGAGCTTCCCATCCGCCATTTCGGCAAGAGTAATGCAAAATTTGCGAATCGTTTGCATCTTCCGAATCAATCACATAGGAAAACTATCGACCACATCTCATTTCAGCTTGTGCCGTTTCCGGCATCAAAGTCGCGCAGTCGTCAATCGTTGCACACTGGCAGGTCATAGCGGTGTTCAGCCACCCCTTCAACGCCTGCATCTGCCGGATGATCGTCTCCACCTCACCTAACTTCTCAGAGGCGACATGCTGCCAGCGCGTCGACGGGGGTGTGTTCGCGGGGAACTCTACCAGCAGCGTGCGTAAATCCGCGATGCCAAAACCCGCCTGCCGCATCAGTTGGATCAGCGCCAAGCGTTGGAATACAGCGTCATCATAACGCCGCCGACCGTTGACCCGCTGTGGTTCCGGTAGCAAGCCTTCGCTCTCATAATATCGGATAGCCGATGTTTGCAGACCGGCTTGTTCAGCGACCTCACCAATACGCATGGTTTTAGGCATTTTTTGACCTCTTGACATCAAGCGCACTTGAACTTGTAGGCTGTAGTCTCATCAGCTTAGTTTCTCATCAGGAGACAAACAGCATGTTAATCTCAACCAACCCGACCGATGCACCCGTAATCGCTTGCAACTTCGGAGCGATTAATGCCAGCCAGCGCGCCGAGCATATGAACACCGCTGACCAAATTTTCGCGTCTGTCATCGACATCAAGGAAACTGACAACGGCTATGCGTTCCAACTCCCGCTGAACCCACCCATGCTCTACAAACTTACCACGTTCATCAATAATGAACGCCTCTGCTGCTCTTTTTTTACCTTTACCCTAACCGTAAGGGACGAATTATGGCTGGAACTCAGTGGCACGCCGGCTGTTAAAACGTATATCCACGACAACATGGTTGTTTCCGTGCGCGAATCTGGTCAGTTGAGCGCGTCCCTAAAAGCTGAAATCGTGGCAAGCGTGAACGAGGGAGTGATTAGCCCAGCCAACATCCCAATATCCTGAAAACCATCTGATGAGGTGTACTTCTTCCCTGTATTATTCCCCCTTTGCTATCTATGGAGAGGGGGCTATGAGCGACCTTAGCGAATGGGGGGTGAGGTAATTATCATATCTACCCAAGTACAACCATGGTTAGGGATTGTATTTAACCACTGGACTACGCTGGTAGTTGACCTCTTGCCCGCATTATGTATAATCCGTTTGTTGTCATTATCACAAACGGACACCCATTTAGCATGAGCAAACGACCACCTGTTTACCCATTCACCGCAATTGTTGGGCAAGAGCGCATGAAACGCGCCCTGATTTTGAACGCTATTGATACCCGTATCGGCGGCGTACTTATTCGCGGCGAACGCGGTACAGGTAAGTCGACCGCTGCCCGTGCGCTGGCGGTACTTCTGCCGGAAATCGACGTAATCGCCGACTCACCCTTCGGTGATGATCCCAAGCGACCGGACACATGGTCAGACCAGATCCGCGAACGCTACGCTAACGGCGAGCAGCCACCGATTGAAAAGCGCCGTATTCGCTTCGTTGACCTGCCCGTGAGCGCGACCGAAGACCGCGTCGTGGGTACGCTCGACATCGAAAAAGCGATCCAGAAGGGCGAACGCCACTTCGACCCCGGTGTGCTGGCGAACGCCAACCGCGGCATCCTGTATGTGGACGAAGTGAACTTGCTCGACGACCATGTGGTTGACCTGCTGCTGGACTCGGCAGCGATGGGCGTGAACGTGGTCGAGCGTGAAGGCATCAGCTTTAGCCATCCGGCGCGATTTATCCTCGTCGGCACCATGAACCCCGAAGAAGGCGACCTGCGTCCGCAGCTCCTCGACCGTTTCGCGCTGTCGGTAGAAGTTCACGGCATCGCCGACGCGCAAGAGCGTATGGAAATCCTCCAGCGCCACATCCAGTACGAAGAAAACGCGGAGAAATTCCGCAGCGATTGGTCGCCTGAAGAACAAAAGATTACCGATAAAATCGCAGCCGCCCGCGAAATCGTGGACGATGTGGAATACACCCGCCGCGACCTGTTCACCATCGCCACCTTAACCGGCGGCCTGCACATTGACGGTCACCGTGCCGACCTCGTGATCTTGAAAGCCGCCCGCGCCCACGCCGCGTGGATGGGACGCACCCACCTCGAAAACAGCGACATCCTGCTGGCGGCTGAACTCGCGCTGCCCCATCGCCTCAAGCGCGGCCCATTCTCCGACACGCAAATGAGCACCGCCGCCCTGCAAGAGAAGATGGAACAGGTGTCGTCTGAATGGGGCGAAGGCGACGAGAGCACCGAACCAACCGAGAGTGACGAACAAAACGCTGTCAAAAAAAAAGCCAATCAGTAGCTAACGACAGCCAGCAAGAACAACCCGACTTCGGTCAAACCGACCCCACCCCCCAGAACGTGTTCAACAACAGCGACGCGTACTGGTGGGAGGGGGGTAAAAAGGTCGAGGCCGGGGAGCAGTTCGCCCCGCGCAAACTCCAAACCAACCTCGACAAACTCACCCGTAAACATGCAGGACGCCGTTCACGCACCCGCACCGACCGCAAGCGTGGGCATTATATTCAAGCACGACCGGCAGGGAACAAAACCGACGACATCGCCTTCGACGCGACCTTACGAGCGGCAGCTCCTTTCCAAAAGCAGCGTGCCGAGCAGCTTAAGGAAAGCGGCATGGCCTATGCCCTGAAAAAGAGCGACCTGTACCGCAAGGTGCGCGTGCGCCGTACCGCCAACCTGATCTTGTTCGTGGTGGATGCGTCGTGGAGTATGGCAGTCAGCGAGCGTATGAACGCCACCAAAGGCGCGATTATGTCCCTGCTAACCGATGCCTACCAACGGCGCGACCGTGTGGGCTTGATCGTGTTCCAGAAAGACCGCGCCAGTATGATTTTGCCCCCGACCAACTCGGTGACGCTGGCGACTAAAGCGCTGGCAAATATTCCGGTGGGCGGCAAGACACCGCTTTCGGCTGGCTTGATTTTGGCTTATGACACCATCAAGCGCGAGAAAACACTGCACCCCGACATCGTACCGCTGATGATCCTCTTAACGGATGGCGCAGGCAACGTGTCGGTGGGAACACTTCCCCCGCAGGAAGAAGGTAACCGGATTGCTGACCAGTTCAAGAGTGAACATATCAAAACGGTGACCATCAACATGGAGCATGTGGCCTTCGACCAAGGGCTGGCAACCAAGCTGGCGGAACGCATGGGCGGCCCGTGCTACAGCCTCGGCCAACTGCGGGCGGAACTGCTCTACGAAACGGTCAAGAAGGAAATCGGCGACCGATAACTACAAGCCCGATCCCACCCTAACCCTCCCCGTAGTAACAGCTGAGGAGAGGACATGTTTTAAGTAAAGCGTTTGTCTGGGATGAAGGTTAATCC
>JAPUDW010000100.1 GCA_027492915.1 Bacteroidota bacterium
TACTACGGGGAGGGGCTGGGGGTGGGGTAGCTGCACTCAATTTTACCATCCACCACTTAATGCAGTCCTACCCGTAGACGCGGTAGCACTGCGCTAACGGATGGGAACTGAATTTACGGCATCAATACCAAAACTTTGAACCTTACCTGTCTTTAAAGCCCCTCCCTGTGTTTTGGGGAGGCTGCGAGCGACTTTAGCGAGTGTGTGGGTGGGGGAGTATTCCTACCGAATGCTTTCTTAAACATTCACTTACGCAGCTTAACATCATCCAATCCGCACGAATGATCAATTTGTTCGCGCCGCATTTGCCGCTTGTTCCGCATATTGTGCTTTTAACGGTCATCGGTTGACTGTGAACGAATGACTTGTGGTAGTGGTCATATGGTTAAGTGATGCAAGCCAAGAATCAGTAATAAGTAATGCATATTGTAGGGATGAGGTGTGCCTCATCCGTGCCACCAAACCACACCCACCACTTACTTTGCAACCACCATCTGATTTGTACTCGCCTTTGCTTTTAACTGAAAACTGGCAACTGATAACTTCTTTGCCATTTCCGACATAAAACCCTGTTATGGCGGAACCGCCGCCGCCATAAAACGGACTTTCGCATTTGCGTTATTTGCAGCATTTCGCAGTTGCTCCCTCAAACGTGGCAAATGTGGCAAATCGGATGTTGTAACAACTGCAACAACTGCAATATTTTCAACTTGAGGAACTTCTACTTTTGATAGCTGACGACTTTGTATGGAGCTAAAAGCTAATCGCTAACCGCCAATACTGTATTGGCACCCCACTGCCGCCGCCGCCGCCGCCGCCAATAAAAAACCACCCGCTGTGGATGGTTTTCTATGGACGACAATGCTCTCAGCGACTTTGTATGAACTGGCGACTGATAGCTGACGACTTTGTATGGAGCTAAAAGCCAATCGCTAACCGCTAACTGCTTACTCGTCCGACATAATCCTTATCGAAAGCACTTTGAAAATCGGTGTGGATGTGGATTCACCGCCGCTGCTTTCAACCGTGCAGCCGCCTTGGTTTACGCCCCAGCTTTCTTTGTCGCCCGTTTCGCGGTTGCGGTATTCCATCACTACCAAACCGGTGCGACTGTTGATGGCCTCAACCGCTGTTTCGCCTAACGCTCGGTCAGTCGTGCAGTAAGCTGCCACATCATCGTTCCGCATCCAGATGATGTACGAGCCGTTGTTGCGGGGTTCGACGCTGAACACATAATCCCGCAGGATACCCGGATTACGCTTGCTGATGTTACCTGCTGGGCTGCACGCCGCTGCCGCCAGCATTACCGCAAAAATCAGAACCGGAAATTTCTTACTCATGGAGATGTCCTTTATGTGGATTTGGTTGTGTAATGAATGATAACCCAACAGAAAAGGGACGCTCGTGCGCCCCTTCTCGTGATGTAGTTATAGAAAGTTACGCCTTAACGACAACGGTACCGGCCAGCATATCGTGCCAACCCTGATGATCCTTGTCCCATGTCGCCCACAGGATACCGATCAAACCGATCCCAATTGCACACAGGAGATTATAGATAACGGCGCGTACAATTGCCGTTGCATCATCAATTGGCATTCCATCTTTGCGGATAACACGGATATGCATGACCTTTTTACCGAGCGTTTGCCCATCATGACGAGTCAGGAAGTACCATGTGTAAACCACTGCGCTAATGAAACCGAGCGCAAAACCAGCCGCACCCATCTGTGAAAGAATGGCTACGATGATACCGACGATAAAACCATCAATCACCATCGCCAAGAACCGCTGACCCATATCAGCCAGTTCGGCATAATCGCGTTTTGGCTTTTCTTCGTAATCACGCTTCGGTTTTTCATCATAAGTCATGTACTCGTTCACAATTGGTCTCCCGTCTCCTCAGATTGTGGCAGGGGTTCAGCCCAGCAGTTCATATGTTATGACTCTCTATACGGACATGTCATAAAAAAGTTTCAAAATTGCTCCGCTTGAGTAGTCAGTGAGACTTGTAGACAGATCGAATATTTTTGTGCTACTGTGAAAGTATTCACAGACACTATTGTAAGCAGTTGGATTGAGGATTTGCCGCATGGAAAATTACTATGACGTGATTATCGTAGGTGGGCGACCCGCCGGAGCCAGCCTCGCCGCGCGGTTGGGGCAGCAGGGCGTTCGTACACTGCTCGTCGAACGGGCGGAATTTCCCAGCGTTCCGGCTGCGTCTTCCCCCATCATTTACTCGCCAGCACTCAAGCTGCTGGATGAAACTGGTGCCAAAGAAGATGAATATGCCCATAACACGCCGCGTATCCGTCGCATCTATGCCGATAACAGCCAGTTCCAACTAAGTATCCCCCTGCCCGATGTTCATGGGCGTGATTATGCCTATGCCATCGACCGTGCCCGTTTTGATGCTGCGTTGCTCAACCATGCCAGTCGTTACCCTTCGGTCGATACACGCTTAGAATACGCAGTAAACGATCTACTTTGGGAAGATGGGGTGGTTGTCGGTATTGTTGGGCAGCCTCACGGCGGTGTGGAAGAGCGTATTCGATCTGGTATCGTTGTGGGTGCTGATGGTCGGTTTAGTCTTGTCGCTCGTAAAGTAGCTGCTGCCGAATACGATGTCCACAGCGATAATCCGACTTCGCTGCTGTATGCCTACTGGCAGGGCGTCAAACCCTACCCTCAGGCAACCGTACCGAGCGCCGTTGCCTACGAAGGCGGCTACGGTTATGGACTGCTGGTGATGGATAGTGCC
>JAPUDW010000101.1 GCA_027492915.1 Bacteroidota bacterium
ACCGGAAGTGTCGTAAATCGCACATTCACAGTGTAATCAAACTCTATTCAGATGGTAATACGCTTGATGTATGTCGCGCCTCGAATGCATATGATTACGCTGACACGACAGAAGAATTAGAAGGCTAAAAATGCGTAAATTGATTTTCGCGATTGTCACTACTGTGATATTGGTCAGCGTATTTTGCGTTCAGTCTAATTTATCAGCTCAATCAGCTTCAACACATGTGGAAATCGTTGAGGCAACTGCACAGGGCATAAATTTTTATTCAACAGATACAAATGGTAATTTGCAAATTGTCGGTCAACTACCGTCAGACTTTGCTGTCGAAGGTATTGAAGAAGGTGATTGGATAATCCCAAGTACAGACAGTTTTGCAGTTGCAAATAATGGCGAGCAAATTGCCTTTACTGCACAAAATGGCAACGATGTTGCCCTGTTCATTTACACAATAGGGGAACCAAACTTGCAAACTCACCTTATCCCGACTTTGGGCCTTGTTAAGTGGTCTCCCGATAGTAGTGCTATTTTAATTGAATCTGGAACACAGAACTCAGCTTCATCTATCTATGATATTGCCTCAAACCAACTTACTATTGTTCCAAATAGCGAGGGATTTTCTGGAGGATTTCAGTGGCTTCCAGATGGAAATAAGATAATTTTTGTAGGGATTGCTAATCTATGTGATGCACCGTGTTCCTCAACAGACATCTATGTTGTCAATCGTAACGGCCAAGAACTTAGAACCCTTACTAATATGGGTTCAAGCCTCTCTTCTTATGTGTGTGCCCCAATATGGAACAATTATGATAAACGAGTATATTACATTGTTGGGTGTTCAGGAGAAGGTAGTTTTTTAACTGATAATATTTATTCAGTTGACTTAAACGGTCAGGTACGCCTCGAAGAAAATTGGTTAGATCTCTATCCAGAGAATTTTGTGCAAATCAATGGCATACATATCGCTCCAAATGGTTCTATATATTTAGCTGCAATGCTGACCAATCAAGCAGGGACGGAAACTCAATGGGTTGCGGCTCAACTTATAAGCAGACAACAAACGGAAATTATTTTTGCAATGAGTTTCGATGGCTATAAACCACTTTATAAATCGAAATTATCTCCACAAGGTACTTATCTGGCCTTTGATGGCTATCTACCGCAGGCTGGCGGCGGAGATATAGTCGTATTAGATGTTTTAAATGGACAAGCTGTATCTGGTAGTAACACGATTGAACACGCCTGCGATATAAAATGGTTAAATAACCAAAATCTACTTTTAACACAAGTGCAGGGATGGTGTACACCCGATAGAGCCGTTGGTAACTACGAAGCAATTAATCTAGCCAACATCGTAGATGGCACAATAAGTAATATCACCACAAAACTTAACGCACCTGTGTGGTTAATTCGTGATTGATCGGTACCCCATAAAATAAGACCAAAGTCTACGAAAATGAATGGGATCAAGCAATGCGCCGACGAATAGCCAAAGCGATCAAGAAAGAAATCATCCGCAAAGAGCAGGCAGACGAACGGGTAATTGACCTAGCCGAGCAATATGCGATCAACACAAAAACGATCTATGCTTGACTGCGACAAATCAGTGGCGAAAGGGTTTTTGTCATCACTTTCGATAACTTACCAACGACACCCTACCTCCTCCTCACGTTTGAATCCGGTTTGTGTCCCCAAACCGCACCTTCACAAATCGGGTTCAGGAGGGGTCTCACCACCTGTTATCGCCTGTAAAACAGGTACTTATTTGCGACTTCTTAGCCGCTTGGCTTCCTTACACCTTTGCGTTAAAACACTCCCTATTCTCTTGCATTTCCTCTGTGCCTCTGCGGTTAAAACGCCTCCGCATTGATCTTGGCGTTCTTGGCGTCTTGGCGGTTTAATTCTCCGTGTTTCTCTGTGCTCTCTGCGCCTCTGCGGTTAAATCTTCTTTGCATTTTCTTGCATTGATCTATCGACTAACGACTACAGACTAGTCGCTTCTCTATCCTGCCTTTATACTGGTGACACTTTGTATAGCCCACGAACGAGGACACGATGCGATTAGGAATTATCGGTTTACCCAACAGCGGCAAGACGACCATCTTCAATGCCCTGACTCACCAGAACCTCGCCACCGGCGCAGCCACCAGCGGTCAATTCGAGGTACATACCGCCGTCGTCAATGTGCCAGACCCGCGCGTTGAGAAGTTAATAGCCATGTATAAGCCCAAGAAAACGGGTTATGCCACCGTCACCTATGCCGACATTGGCGGCCTCGACAAAGGTATCAGCGAAGGTGGTCTCAAAGGTCAATTCCGCAACGAACTGTCACAGGTCGATGGCTTTTTGCATGTCGTCCGTGCCTTCAAAGACGACACCGTGCCACATCCTTACGAAACGGTTGATCCGCAGCGTGATCTGGAAATCCTCGACAGCGAATTTTTGCTGTCAGACTTGGTGATTGTCGAAACGCGCCTCGAAAAATTGCAGAATGAAATCCGCATCAAGGGCAAGAATGTCGATAAGTTTGTTCCCGTCGAACTGGAACTGATGCAGGGCTTCAAAGCACACCTCGAAGCCGAACGCCCGCTGCTCGAACTGGAAATTACGCCCGAAGAAGCCAAAGCTATTCGCGGCTACGGCTTCATGACCCTCAAGCCGGTGCTGGTGGTCGCCAACCTTGGTGATGAAGCCGTGGATGTCAACAGCATCCTCAAGTACAACCGCGCTGGCAGCAAGCTAGTAGCCTTGCAAGGGAAGATAGAAGCCGAACTGTCACAGCTTGAACCTGCTGATGCCGAAATGTTCATGGAAGAATATGGCATCACCGAACTCAGCGCCGCCAAAGTCATCCGCCTGTCGTATGAACTACTGGCGATTCAGTCGTTCTTCACCGTTGGCGAAGATGAGGTTCGCGCATGGAGTGTTGCCGTTGGTGCAACCGCCCCCGAAGCCGCTGGAGCCATCCACAGCGACTTGCAAAAAGGCTTCATCCGCGCCGAAGTGATGGCCTACGAAGACCTGATTACCGGCGGCAGCGAAGCCGCGCTCAAGGCCAGCGGCAAGTTCCGCCTCGAAGGTAAAGAATACATCGTCAACGACGGCGATATTGTTCACATCCGCCACAGCAGCTAAACATACAAACAGCGTTTTTTCATAGGGGCTTGTCGTTGGCAAGCCCTTTGCTTTCACATACGCTCTTTCAAAGACTGATTTCACCCCCGTTAGTTTACGTTCTTCGGCTAAGCAATCCGTTTGCGTCACCGATTCGTAATGATTATCAACTACACCGATACCCGCTGAATACACACTGTAAGCAGTGTTACGCGATAACGAAATGCGTATTTGTGTACCCTTCAGGCAAGGCTTTACGCCGAAAAACAGGAACAGCGGGTAATATAATGGTTAATCGTACAGCTTATCAGCCATCAATCTCTATGAAACAATCGGTGACCGCCCAACCATCAGCCGCGCATGGGCTGCTGCGCGAATATCAATATCGCTGGCAGTGGCATTTGCAAGCCAGCGCAGAGACATTGTGGCCGCTGGTGGCGGATACCAACCGATTTAACCGCGACACGGGTGTACCTGCCGTCCACAAGCATGGCGCGGAAGCGCTGCCCAATGCCCGTCGCCAACTGCGCCTCGTGCGCTTTGGGGTGCCGATTGAGTGGGAAGAAGAACCGTTCGAGTGGGTACGCCCCTACCGTTACGGTGTGCTGCGGCATTACACCCGTGGCCCTGTGCGCGATATGCGTGTTCAAGTCACGCTCGACCCACAGGACGACGGCTCGACTCAATTGACCTATGAAGTGTGGGCAACCCCGCGCAACCTCCTCGGCCTCGCCGCTATTCCGGTGCAGGTCGGGCTGCTCAGCGCCAGTGCCTTCGCCCGAACCTTCCGCGCCTACGACCAAGCCGCCGTCAGCGGGCAATCGTTGATTACCCTCGCCAGCAGCGCCGAGTTTATGCCCGGTGGCAAAGCCCGTTTGAACACCCTGCGTGATCGTCTGCTGGGCGAAGGTGCCAACGCCGACATTGTAAACCGCCTGCATAACCTTATCGAAACCGGCGATGATCTCGCCCTTTCTAAAATGCAGCCGTATGCGCTGGCGGATGAGTGGGGTATGGAACGCCGACACCTGCTCGAACATCATCTACTGGCAACGCGCACCGGAATGCTCGAAATGCAGTGGGATGTGCTTTGCCCGATGTGCCGTGGCGCAAAGCAGACGAGTAAAACACTCGACCAAATCGCCAGTGAAGTTCACTGCGACACCTGCAACATCGACATCAAAGTGAACTTCGAACGCTCGGTGGAACTAAGCTTCCACCCCAACCCCTCGATCCGCGCCACCAATCAGGCGGAGTTCTGCGTCGCCGGCCCACAGACCACACCGCATGTCGTCGCCCAGCAGTTACTTGCATCTGGCGAAGAACGGGTGATACAACCGATCCTCGATACCGGACGCTACCGACTGCGGACGCTGGGGCTGCGCGGTGGCGAATACATGCGCGTAGCTACCGATGGCTTAGCGGATATTACGCTGCGGGCCAACACCTTCGACGGTTGGCCGGATGGTGAAACGGTGATTAACGCCACACCCACACTAAGGCTGCGCAACGGCACCGACGAGGAACAGTTGTTTATCCTCGAACGCCTTGCATGGAGCGACTACGCCGTGACCGCCGCCGAAGTCACCACCCTACAAGTGTTCCGCGACCTGTTCGCCAGTGAAGCGCTGCGTCCGGGGCAGCAGATCAGCGTCGGCAGCCTCGCCATCGTCTTTACCGATCTGCGCGGCTCCACTCGCCTCTACAACGAAATTGGTGATGCGCCAGCCTTCGGGTTGGTCATGAATCACTTCGACGTACTCAAAGAAGCCATCAGCGAGGAAGGTGGCGCGATCATCAAAACTATCGGTGACGCGGTGATGGCGGTGTTCCCGCGTCCTGCACCCGCGCTGCGTGCCATGCTGACCGCCCAAACCCAATTGGCAAGCACACTCGGCAATCACCCGATTAAGTTAAAGGCCGGCATCCATTACGGCCCGTGCATCGCCGTGACGCTGAATGAGCGCCTCGACTATTTCGGCTCGACCATCAATAAAGCCTCGCGCTTGGAAGGCTTCTCCACCGGCGAGGACGTGGTCATCTCCAAAGCGGTTTATGACGACCCCGAAGTGGCAGCCTTGCTCTACAGCGGCGAACTGGTGGGCGACCTGTTCGAAACCCAACTCAAAGGCTTCGATAACCAAGATGCCTTGTGGCGTGTCATGGGGCAGATGCCGGAAGCATAACAAATTGACCCGTGCAATAGTATCCGTTATGCTTAGGTCAAGAGAAAGAGTGTTACGATGGAAACGATACTGAGCATCAACCTGATTGTGTCCAACCCCAAAGTGCGTGGGGGGCGGCCTTGTATCGCGGGAACTGGCTTTCGCGTGACGGATGTTGTTATGGCACAGCGTTTTCACAACATGTCCGCAGACGACATCGCGAGTGGATATGATGTACCTCTGGCGGGTGTACACGCGGCATTAGCCTATTACTATGAAAATCGTCATGAAATTGACGAGGATATTCGCCAACAAATCGCTAAAGCCCGTGACGCACAAGAAAAGAATCTCGGTAATGACCGACCTTCGCTTTTATCTTGATGAAAATGTTCAAGTCGTTATCGCTGGGCAACTCCGCAAACGTGGCATTGATGTTGTTACCGTGCGAGACCTCGGTTTGCTTGGTGATGAAGATATAACCCATTTAACACGGTCAACTGCGATGGGATATGTCTTGTGTACACATGACTCGGATTATATCCATCTCGCCGCATCTGGGGTTACGCATACGGGCATCGTGTTTGCCCAACAAAACCACCATTCAATTGGCGATTGGGTGAATTTTCTCGAATTGATTTACACCGTTTATAGTGCTGAAGAAATGCTCAACCGAGTCGAGTATCTCAAAGCCTGATTTCATTTCCCTCACCGCTTATCCTTGCGCCGCGCCACCCGTATCACACGGTCGGGCTGCTTGCGTATCCACGATAAATAACGCACGATCTCCGGTTCCTGCCGCAGCGCATCTACTGTATGCAGTTCATCGAGTAACGTCCGGTTGCTAAAGAAGCTGTGCAGCGTTTTGTGACAGGGGACGCACAGGTCAACCACCTCAAGCCCACCTTCCGAGCGCGGAATCAAGTGGTGGCGCGTGGTTTGCATCACCTCACGCTCGCATAGGGTGCAGCGCGTCGGCTGGTCATGTTCGCGGGGCAGGAGTGGGGTTTGTTGGGCGCGGCGTTTCATGGCTCGTTATCGCTAAGAAATGAATACCCTTATGCTATACCAAAATCCTTGAGCGCAGATTAATCTCGCCGCATCACCTTCGTCTGGTAAGATAAACACCCACCAACGACTATACACATAAGGTAACCCACATGACAGACGGACGCAGCCGCAAAGATATTCGCCCCGGCATCGCGGTCGCCATCGTGCTCAAGCAAGACCAGCGCACCGGCAAACTGACGCGGGGCATCGTCAAAGATATTCTCACCCCTTCCGCCACCCACCCGCACGGCATCAAAGTGCGCTTAACCAATGGGCAGGTGGGCCGAGTCCAGCAGATCGAGGATTAGCCCCGCGCGTCCGCCAGCAGCAGGTCGATCACGCGCATGTTCGCCACGCCATCCTGACCGGGGAAACGCGGCGGGCGCTTATTGATGAGCGCGTCGGCGAAGTCCTCAGCCATCACTGTGTAGTGGTTGACGGCGGGGACGGTGATTTCCTCGTAATCGTTGCCGCGCCAGATGCGGATGGTCGGCGTTTCGTCCGGCTGCACGGTAAAGCCCTTTTCGACCTGAATGCGTCCACCCGTGCCGCGCAGTTCGTAGGTGTGGCAGTGCTGCACCCGCAGGCCGCAGTCAAAATGCCCCAGCACGCCGGATGGAAATTCCAGCAAACCCACCAGCCGCTCGTCCACGCCGGAAGCCGCGCCGAAATGCGCCAGCGCCTTCGCAGCGGTCGGTTCTTCGCCCGTCATCAAACGCATCACGTTCAAACAGTAACAACCCACATCCATGAGCGCCCCGCCAGCCAGTGCTTGGCTTAGGCGAATGTTGTTCTCGTCGGCGATGTTGAAGGTAAAGGTCGCGCTGATGGTGTTGAAGGTGCCAATCGCGCCGCTCTCCACCAACTCTTTAACCTTCACCGCCTGCGGGTGAAAGCGGTACATAAACCCTTCCGCGAACAGCACCCCCCGACTGGTGAATGCATCCACCATCCTTTGTGACTCAGCCGCATCAATCGCCAGCGGCTTTTCGCACAGCACCGGCTTACCCGCCTCGGCGCACAGGATGCTCCACTTGGCATGTTCGCTGTTCGGCAGCGGGTTATAGATCGCGTCAATATCAGGGTCGGCGATCAGTTCTTCGTAGCTGCCATAGGCTTTGGGGATGCCCAGTTCCGCCGCGAACGCTTTGGCCTTATCCAGATCACGGCTGGCGACAGCAGTCACCTCGCCATTGGTCGCCAGCTTCATGGCGGGGATGACACGGCGCTTGCCGATGCCAGCGGTGCTGAGGATACCCCAGCGAATTTTAGAAGTCATGGTTATGTTCCTTATGAATAGTTAAAGGTTAAATCTATGTTCAAAGGCTGCATCAGCATAATGCAAATCTGATTAAGCGACTTATCAAAATTTTTAGTATTAATCTTGGCGTTCTTGGCGACTTGGCGGTTCAATCTTTTCTAATTTTTTTCGATAGCCCATTTAATGTCATTTGTTTAACGCACACCCATTATATACACCTCCCCTAAATCTGCTATAATCGTACATAGCACAGGTGTTCATAAAGTCTTATAGAATCGGTGAACTCAATATGGCGAAAACACGTACCAAATTTGTCTGTACTAACTGCGGCTATCAATCACCCAAAGGCTTCGGGCGCTGCCCCAACTGCGGCGAATTCAACACCATGAAAGAAGCGGTCGAGGAAGTCAGTGCGCCGAAAGCGGGGAAGGCCAGCCGCCAAACCCCCGGCACACTCCGCACCACACCGCAGCGCCTGAACGAAATTAGCTCGGATGTCGGCGAGCGCTTGTTCGTACCCGTGGAAGAATTTAACCGTGTCCTCGGCGGCGGTATCGTCCCCGGCAGCATCATGCTGCTCGGTGGTGAACCGGGTGTCGGCAAAAGTACGCTCCTGCTGCAAATCTGCGCCCTGCTGGCGGAGTCGGTCGGCACGGTGCTGTACGTCAGCGGTGAAGAATCGGCGCGGCAGATCAAGATGCGGGCTGACCGCATGAAGATCGAAAGTGAGGACCTCTACCTGCTGACCGAAACTAACCTCGCCAACATCTTCGAACATGTGCAGACCATCAACCCGACCATATTAATCATCGACTCGATTCAAACGGTTTACACCGACGAAAGTGAGTCCTCTCCCGGCAGCGTGTCGCAGGTGCGCGAATGCGCCAGTCGTTTGCAGCATCTCGCCAAGTCCAGCGGCATCAGTGTGTTCTTGGTAGGCCATGTCACCAAGGAAGGCGGCATCGCCGGCCCGCGTGTGTTGGAGCATATCGTCGATACCGTGCTGTATCTGGAAGGCGACCCCTTCCAAGCCTACCGCCTCTTACGCAGCGTCAAAAACCGCTTCGGCGCGACCAACGAAGTCGGCGTGTTCGAAATGCTCGGTGACGGAATGACCGAAGTCAGCAATCCGTCCGAAGCATTCCTCGCCGAACGGGTGATTAACGCCCCCGGTTCAGCCATTGCCGTGACAATGGAAGGCACACGCCCGCTGCTGGTGGAAGTGCAGGCGCTTACTAGCCCCACCTCCTTCGGCAACCCGCGCCGCACCCCCAACGGCGTGGACATCAACCGCCTGCTGCTGATGAGCGCCGTGCTGACCAAGCGCGTCGGCCTCAAGCTGCACGAGCAGGACATCTTCATCAACATCATCGGCGGCATGAAAGTTACTGAACCCGCCACCGATTTGGCGATGGCGGTGGCGATTGCCTCCAGCTATGTCGATAAGTCGGTTCCGGCAGATCTGGTCATCATCGGCGAGGTTGGTTTGAGTGGCGAACTGCGCGCGGTCGGGCAGCTTCCGGCGCGGCTCAACGAGGCGGCGAAACTCGGCTTCAAGCGGGCGCTCGTCCCCAAGTCCCGCCGCGCAATGGATGGCGTTCCCCCCAACCTCAAGCTCATCGAAGTCCGCAACGTCGCCGAAGCCCTCGCCGTCGGTGTGCAGGAGGATAAGAAATAACAATCTAATGAGGTTTACCTGTGAACTGTTTTAGGGGTTAATCGGGAGTAACTGATGGCTATAATCCACCTGTTTCTCCCTCAGATTTGAACTCCCTTTAGTGGATTTTTCTGGTTGTTAGCATCACGGCTTTAGCCTGATGCGGCGCAACTGACCACATATTAATTTACGGGCGAAATTTGTAGGGAGGAGGCGTGCCTCCTCCGTAGTAAATTATTTTGATACGATATCCAAGGATCGAATAATGCTATTACACAATAAAAACGCGGTCATTTACGGCGGGGGTGGCGCAGTCGGCGGTGCGGTCGCGCGGACGTTCGCTGCCGAAGGGGCGCGTGTCATCCTTGTCGGGCGCACCCTCGCCACCCTCGAAAAGAAGGCGGAGGAAATTCGTGCTGCCGGTGGCAAAGCCGAAACCGCGCAGGTCGATGCCTACGATGCGCAGGCGGTTGAAACGCATCTGAATGAGGTCGTTCAAAAATGGGGCAGTGTCGATATTTCCTTCAACCTCATCGCACTGGATGATATTCAGGGCGCATCTATTCTCGACATGCCCCGCGATCAATTCTTGATGCCCGTGATGAACGCCGTCAACACCCACTATGTCACAGGCACCGCCGCCGGTCGGGTGATGATAAAGCAGAAATCGGGTGTCATTCTAGCACTCACGGCGAACGCCGCCCGCAGACCCTCTGCCAACCTCGGCGGGTTCGGCATCGCCTGTGCTGCCATCAAGGGCATCTGCCGCCAGCTTGCCGTTGAGTTGGGTTCAAGCGGCGTTCGTGTCGTCTGTTTGCGCTCATCCGGCTCGCCGGACGCCCCCGGCTTGGATGAAGTCCTAACCATGCACGCCGAAATGCAGGGCATCTCGCGCGAAGAACTCGAAGTCAACTTCGCCGCCAGCACATTACTCAAGCGCCTGCCGCGCCTTGCCGAAGTCGCCAACGCCGCCGTGTTAATGGCCTCCGACAAAGCCAGCGCCATCACCGCCGCTGTCACCAACGTCACCTGCGGCGAACTCATGGATTAGCGGAATACAACTTAAAATGTGATAAAATTCGATTAGGAAAATCATCTAGTTGAGGTGATGTATGCTAACGCGAGAGCGAACAAACTTATACAAACTGATTGATGAATTGCCGGATGCTGATGTGGCTAAATTTCGCGCGATTCTACTGGCAATAAAGCACGAAAAGACACATTCCGGCTCAGCTTGGTTTCGAGCAGCCTACGAATCATTCACCCATGTGCGTGAGGCTATTGCTGCAAGCGGAATAAGTTCAGAGGAAATTGATCAAGATATAGACGACGCAATTGATGAGGTGCGTCGTGAGCCAAATCCCTAAGGTTGTTTTGATACGCAAATTTATCTGCGTGCCTTAATCAATTATAGTTCAAGTTCAGGGAGATTGGTTCTTGAACGGATGCAAGATTACGAGCTTCTGACATGTCGTGCAATAATTGATAAAGTCATTGAAGTACTCACCCACAGTTCAATCCGCAAGAAATATTCTCAAATTTCACACTCTGATGTCACATTAATCGAAAATATTCTCTCACTTGCAACGCTTATTGAAGTTCATACAACTGATATTGAGCCTATTTGTCGCGACCCAAAGGACGATATTTTCCTCGCCTGTGCCAAAGTTGCTAACGCTGATTATCTAGTCAGTGAAGATAATGACTTGTTGATAATTGGTCAGCACCATACCACTCGAATTGTTAAAGTTGCTACATTCCTGAACGCCCTAGAACCGAAAACGGACAAAGATACCTAAGCTGTGTCCCCTCCCAAAAAAAGTTTGAAAACTCGAACCATAACCTAATTGACTCACTACGAACTTTTGTGCTAAATTAGTTCTATGACAAACTCTTTTCTCCTCCTTCTGTATTTTCTTGGCGGTTAAATCTCTTGTCTTTACTCTGTGCCTGTGCGCAGCCGCCTGTGGGACGACATTTTCGAGAGTTGAGGGAATATTTCATAACGAATAGAGAAATCTCGCAGTGAAAGTGAAGAATGTGAAGAAAATTGCGACGAAGGAGTTCTTTAGGGCAGCATTTGCAGCTTTATTGTCGGAAAAAGCTTTTATGGCGACGACGACATCGCCGCCTTCGCCGCCATAAAACCGTATTCCGTATGGAGCTAAAAGCCAATCGCTAACGGCTAATGTAGAGTCTCGTAAGTTGTGAGCCATTGGTATTTATTATCTCCCTCGCTTGCGGGGGAGGTGTCGCTTTAGCGACGGAGGGGGTCTGCTCGTGACTTTCGAGACTTTACATAAGTGACTTGTCGAAAAATTCTAGCTTTAAATCTTGGCGACTTGGCGGTTCAATTTTTTGCTTATTCTTTCCGATAATCTGCTTAATCGCTGATTCTGCATTTGAAGAATCTTTCGCATGTTCGGCACTTTGCTCCCTCACATCTGCCGTCAAAACCGATTTCGCATTTGCAGTTTTTGCAGTTTCCGCAGCATTTGAACGTTTAAAAACACGTTTTAGTAAAGTCTCTAGATTTTGTATGGAGCTAACACCTTGGCAGCCCACTGCCGCCGCCGCCGCCAAAATATCTTGGCTGATCTCAGTTTTGATCTTGGTGGTCTAGGCTTTTGCTTTAAGCTGGCGACTGATAGCTGATGACTTCTTTAATTGACTTCTTTTCCTAGCATCGCTAGGATTGTCGTGCCGGATGCGCGACCACCTTAAGTTTGGGGGTACGATGGACGGGGAACAAGATTTATCGGTAAATCTTGCTCGTGCCGATCAACAGCTAATTGAGAGGTTACGAGCAGGTGATGACACCACATTTACCCATCTAATTGACCAGTATCACGCATCGATGGTACGGATTGCTGCTATCTATGTAAATGAGTACGCGGTCGCTGAAGAAGTGGTACAGGATACATGGATTGCGGTTTTGAAAGGCTTAGACCGTTTTGAAGGTCGTTCGTCCTTCAAAACGTGGGTGTTTACGATCCTTACCAACCGCGCCAAAACCCGTGCCACCCGTGAAAGCCGCTATATCCCCCTCGAACTCTCGGACGAACCGGATGATAGCGCTTCCATCAGTAATCACTTCTACACGCCTTCCCATGTGGATGCCAGTGTTTACTCCGATGGCTGGGTGCCGCCTTCGTGGGATAATATTCCTGAAACACGGCTCTTGGGGCATGAAACCCGCGACATCATCTTCAGCACCATCGACTCACTCCCCCCCAACCAGCAGCAGGTTATCCGCCTGCGCGATATTGACGGTTTCAGCGCTGAAGAAGTCTGTAACATGATGCAGCTTTCCGAGTCTAACCAGCGAGTCCTCTTGCATCGGGCGCGGGGTCGCGTTCGGCAGGCGCTCGATACGTATTTTGCACAAGAGTAACCAATGATGGCGCACGATTTATCCTGTCAAGAACTAGCCGACTTGCTGACCGAGTATCTGGAAGAAGCCCTTCCGGCTGATGTTCGTGTCAAGTTCGAGGAGCATCTAGCACATTGTGGTTACTGTGTTGCCTTTGTTGACCAGATGAATTGGACGATCAAGCTCACCCACGACCTCGGCAAACCGCAGCTGCCTTCTCCCGGTCACGATGACCTTTTGAAACTGTTCCGCGACTGGAAAACCGATCAGTCTTAGTTTCTGCCAGAAGTGCATACCAATTTGCTTATGGTCTAAAACGAACGCTATAGTTGGCGTTAGCAAAAGTGATATTGGAGAAGGTGTCCATTTTGATCAGTACCGAAGCCTATACCGAACTGCCTGCCGTTGCGCCCGACGCGACCTTCAACTATGGCACAGATGAAAACCAATATGTTGATCTCTATCTTCCGCAGGGTGCAGGTTTGCATCCCGTGGTTGTACTGGTACATGGTGGCTGCTGGCGAGCGTTGTACGGCGCAAAACCGCTGGGTGGCATCTGTCGCGCCCTAACCGCTGCTGGTGTGGCCGTTTGGAATGTGGATTATCGGCGTAATGGCAACGGTGGTGGCTACCCACAAACTCTGCTGGATGTCGCGCAGGCCGCTGATTTACTCTCGCAAGTCGCAGGTGAATATAAGCTCGATATGCAGCGCGTCATCACGATGGGGCATTCCGCAGGGGGTCAGTTGGCGTTGTGGTTGGCTGCGCGACCACGCCTAAACCCCACAAGCCGCGTCTACATGCCCAATCCCTTGCTGGTAAAAGGGGTTGTGTGCTTAGCCGGAATTATTGACCTTGTGAATGCGGTTGCACAGAACTTATGCAAAGATGACCTCCCGTTGATTATGGGCGGCTTACCCGGCGATGTGCCTGACCATTATCGGGATGCCTCACCGATGGCACTGCTGCCCTTGGGAGTACGGCAAATTCATGTGGTTGGTGATGCTGATACTGGTATTCTTGCGAATGTAGAACCTTACATCGCGGCAGCAGAATCAGCAGGTGATAATATCCAACTGATAATTGTGCCGGATGCCGGACATTTTGAGTTAGTTGTAGCAGGGACAGAGGCATGGAAAACGGTAAATGCCGCAGCGTTGGCGTTAATAGTCTAAATAAGATAACCCCCTAATTTATGGTTTATTTTTGCACTTTATGCTTGGATATAGTATGCTGTAAGCGCTTACAGTTGTTACTTTAAAATATTAAAGAAGGACTCGCTGCACAACACCAAAAATAATTGTCTTAATTGTTTTTGACCCAAGATTGACAATACAATATTAATTGTAAAGAGTTAATGGTGCTCGTTGAGAAGCAAAGGTTAGGCATGACAACAAAGACATTGGTCACGGTTGACTGGCTGGGACGGGAGTATATTACCGTTGATGAAGCGGCTTGGTTTCTTGACCAAACCCGTAACACGGTTCTCAACTGCGTTTTTCTTGAACATCTCGAAGCCTGCCAGATTAATGGCGAGGTGATGGTTGATCTGAAGAGTGCTAAAGTTTACCAACAGCGTCTGCCTCGTATCGGCAAAGCGAACGTGATTAAGAAGGCTCGTCGGGATGAAGCCCAACCCGAACATCGTCTGTTGAAAGATGTATTGAAGCTCGTGATGGGCTAACGTTTAGCGGTTACCAATTGACGTGATATGAATAAGAGCTTGAGCCTTGGTTGGCGCAGGCTCTTTTTGTTGGTCTATCGTGCCAACCACGCCACCAATAAATCGAGGGCGAGGCGTGGTTCAATCCGGCCAGTTTTCATGCGGATGTCGTTATCCAGCAGCGCACGGTAAACCTGCTCCAACTGTGGCAAGCTGAAGGCTCGCGCTTGCTGCGCCATCTTCTTGGCGACATACGGGTTCATCTTGAGCGCCTCACCCATCTGGTTGGGGAAGCCACCATTCACCAAAAATTCTTTCGCGGTCAGCAGCAGCCGGAACTGGCGCACGATCATCCCATAAATTTTGAAAGGGTCATTATCCTTTTCCATCAGCAGTCGGTGGAGCATTTGCAACGCGGAGCCAGCACGACCTTCAGCCAGTGCATCCACCATTTTGAAGATTTCGGCCTCGGCCACATAAGGTGTCAGCAGCGAGACATCTTCCTCGGTGATGGCGCGTGTCCCATCAACATAGCTCACCAGCTTAATCAATTCGTTGTCGGCACGGCGTAAGTCATTCCCGATGACGCTGGCAAGCGCGGCTGCGGCGGGTGGTTGTATCTCGACGGCGTAGGCATCTTTGGCACGGCGGAGTATCCAGCCGGTGCTATCGCTGGGGGCGGCGAAGGCTTTTTCATAACCATTTTCGGCTTCTCGCGCCAACTTGACCAGCTTATTACTATCGGTTAGGGTTTGCCGCTCGATGAACACCAACCGCGCCCATTCCGGCAGTGTCGGCAGTGCGCTTACCAACTGCTCGACTGCCTTCTTACCTGTTTCACCCGCACCCTTCCGCGTAATCCACGCGATCATTCCCTTGACGATCACGAGCCGCTTATCAGAAAGGAAGGGGTAGGAACAAACGGCGTTCAAGATTTCAGCGGCACTGCTGGAAGCCCCTTCGAACTCGCTGGTATTCAGTCCACCGTTGTCATCATCCATTTTCGAGCGCAGGTTGCGGACTTCCTGCTCTAAGCTGAAGTCATCATCCCCATGCAGGATATAAAATGTTTTGGGCGCTTTGGATGCCATCATTACCCCTGCTGCAAACCCTTGAACAAGCGCTCATGCTCGGTACGTAGGCAGATATTCTGGGCAAAGTTCAGGCCAGCGCCGAGTGCCAGCAAACGGGCATCGTCGTTTTCGACCCCCAACTGCCCCCACACGGTTTTCGCGCCGATGTCGATGGCTTCCTGCACGACTTCAGGGAAGGCATCTGAACGGCGGAACACATCAACAATATCGACCTTTTCGGGAATATCCTTAAGTGAGTTGTACACAGCTTCACCATCAATATGATCTACGTTCGGGTTGACGCTGTAGACCGTAAAGCCTTCTTTGATGAGGTACTCGCCAACCTGATAACTGGTGTAGTAGTGGTCATCCGACCGCCCGACAATCGCAATAACCGGCGAGTGTATGATGGTTTCGCGGCGAATCTGTTCGTCTTTGTTGAGGTCGTGTGCCATAGATATACCCTTTATGGATTGTTGTAGAAAAGTAGTTCACTCAACGCGAATGAGCTTTCCTTGTGACTCGAATGCAGCAAGTAGCGATTGTGCTTCCACAGCATCCGCATGCATTCTCGCGTCCACCTCCGCCTTATGCTGATAGTAACAGGCGAGTGTGGCATACACCTGCCCCATATCGAGAGCAAAATTTACAGCAAGTTCTTCTGGTGGGAGACCACGATAGATATGGCTGGCTACTACATCAACCACACGAATGGATGTACCCGCAATAATGGGCTGACCGCCATGATTGCCGGGATCAGACATAATCGTATCAATTGGGTGTATGGTTGCCATCGAAAATACCTTTCACCTGACTTATCCCAAGCGGGTGTTGACGCGGGTGACGACCATTTTACCACTCAGCGGCACATTAACTTCGCGCCGAGTGATGTCCGCGATTTCGAGGTCGCCGGGGTCGCCTTCGGTGGTGAAGTGCTTTTGCAGGTTCATGCCCAGCAGCGGTCCAAACAGGATGACCCCCATCATAGCCGTGCTGACGTAGGGGAAGCGGTTTATGGCATCTTTGCGGCTGGCTCCCGCCATACCAAAGTAGGCAACCGCACTGGCGAGGAAGCCGGTGGTCACCAAATTCGTACCGCAGTTCGGGTGTACCGCCAGCTTATGCTCACCGTTTTTCATACGGCGTAGGGCTTCGGCAGCCGCTTTTTCGACGGCTTCAACCGGCACTTCGCCCAGCAGCACGAAGCCGTGGTCGTCACTGCGACCGGAGAGTCGGTAGCCACGCGGGGTAAGCACGGTGATGGTGGCGTGTTCAAGGCCGTGGTTACGGCGGGTGCGACGGATGTAGGGGAAGTTCAGCACGGGTTGGCTGGCTTCGGCGAGTTGTTCCAACATGGAGGATACCCTCATTATAGTAACCTGAAACCCCACTGTAGCACTTTTAATAGGTGGATGCCAGCAGTGGGGCTAAGTGTTTATACTCTTTTTATATTGGCCTAGGCAGACACTTATACGGGAATGTCGAAAAGGCTTTCCCCGTTCATAGTTTGTTTAGATTTGCTTGCTAGAATGACGAGACATCAAAGTGATCTATTGTAAAAAGTGAGGCCGAGTTATGAAAAAGCGGTTTATCGGCATGGGTGCGGTACTGCTGGCGGTAGCAGCGTTCTTGGTGGGCGGGACGGTGATGCGGGCACAGGAGGAAACGCCGGACGCTTTCATCGGCGACCCCGGTTATCCGGCTCCGGTTATCCCAACCGGCGTGGATTGGCTAAACGTGGAAGCCCCGCTAACGCTGGACGAACTGAAGGGCAAAGTCGTTCTGCTCGACTTCTGGACATATGGGTGTATCAACTGCATCCACATGATCCCGACGATTGAACAGCTCGAAGAAAAATATGGGGATGCTTTGGCCGTTATCGGGGTGCATTCGGCGAAGTTCGCGAATGAGGGTGAAACGACCAACATCCGGCAGGTGGTCGAACGCTACGGACTCAAGCATCCGGTGATTAACGACAAGGACTTTACCGTGTGGAGCGCCTATTCACCGTATGGCGTGAATGCGTGGCCGACCTTCGTGGTGATCGACCCGCGCGGGAACCTATTCGCGGTGCAGCCGGGGGAAATCCCGTTTGAGGCGTTCGATGAGGTGATCGGCGGGATGATCGCGACTTTCGACGGCTTGGGCGAGATCAACCGTGATCCCCTACCGATTAAGTTGGAAAGCGAAGCCGCCCCTTCCTCAGCGCTGGCGTTCCCCGGTAAGGTGACACTGGATACCGAGGGTGGACGTTTATTTATTGCTGACAGCAGCCATAACCGTTTAGTGGTGGTTGACCTGAATACGAGCGAAGTATTGGACGTGATCGGCACGGGTGCGGGTGGTTTGACCGATGGTGACTACGCTACCGCGACCTTTAGTAAGCCGCAGGGTATGGCGCTCAAGGACGGCATCCTGTATGTGGCGGATACTGATAACCATGCGATCCGCGCGGTGAACCTGAGTGAGCGCACGGTAAGCACAATCGCGGGAACAGGCACACAGGGCTATGGTCGTGTTTCCGGCCTACCTTTGGAAACCGATTTGAGCAGCCCGTGGGATGTGACGTTTGATGACGCGAACAACCTGTATATCGCGATGGCAGGCGCACACCAAATCTGGGTACTGTCATTTGATACGGATTCGGTCGGGCCGATTGTGGGCAGCGGACGCGAAGGCTTGTTGAATGGCGACCTGATGGACTCCCAACTGGCGCAGCCCAGCGGCCTGTACTGGTTTAGGAACGTGTTGTACTTCGCCGACTCCGAGTCGAGCAGTGTACGGGCAGCAGATTTCAACACGAACAAGGTAATCACGTTGGCTGGCCCCGAGGAGAACGACCTGTTCAGCTTCGGGGATGTGGACGGACGGCTAGGTGACTCCCGCCTCCAGCACACACTGGCTGTGGTGGGCGATGGTGCGGGTAACTTGTACGTGGCCGATACCTATAATAGCAAGATTAAGCTGGTGAACGCACAGGCCAAACAGATACGGACGCTGTTCGGCTTGGGCGGTAACGGCGGCTTCCGTGATGGTGACAAGACCGAAGCCCAGTTCGACGAACCGGGTGGCTTGGCCTTTGCCGACGGTAAGCTGTACGTGGCGGACACCAATAACGATGCGATCCGCGTGATTGACATCGAGGCTGGAACGGTTAGCACAATCCACTTCCCGAACCCTGAAGCCCTGCAAATCGAGGATGCAGTGACGGTGGTGAGCAGCAACGCCGCAGCGGGTGAAACGCTGGCGGTTGAAGCCCAGACGGTGAAGGCGGGCAGCGGCGAGATCAGCCTCAACGTGACGATGCCGGAAGGCTACAAGCTGAACGGCCTCGCTCCGTTTAGCGCCGAGTGGTCATCGGACAGCGAGGCAGTGAGCTTTGCTGAGGATGACGCGGTACAGAGCATCATCGAGCCGGAACTGCCTCTGGTCGTGCCGGTGACGCTGGCGGAAGGTGAGGCGACGGTAACGGGCGACCTGACGATTTACTACTGCGAGGCAGTACAGGAAAGCTTGTGCTTCATCGACCGCGTGACGGTAAGCATTCCGGTGACGGTGACCGCAGACGCAGCGACCAGCACCCTGACGGCAGAGCGTGTGATTATCCCGCCGGAAGTGACTGTTGGCGGGATTAGTTAATACAAGAAGATTGAACCGCCAAGTCGCCAAGAGCGCCAAGAAATACAAGGAAGCATAAGAAGTTGTTGATAAAAGCGGTGGGCGAAAGTTCACCGCTTTTTGATTCGCCCTAAAGGACTCTTTCGTCGGAAAATTCGTCAAATTCGGAATCAATTTTTAGCTCCAATTTGAATCCTTTAGGTTATGGGGGCGGTGAACTTTGGCAAATTTGGCGACAATTTCGGCAATTTCAAATGGCAATTTTGTGCCATCAACCTTCCTTCTCGGCTAAATATTGGCAAATTTGGCGACAATTCGTGTTTTGGTGTGCCGCCGCTAAGATTGCCAAAAAGTAGTTTCAAGACACAAGTTTCAAGTGGCAAGTTCAAAACACATCTCATCAAACATTTTTTTGCAGCAATAATCGGGATAGGCTGCTGCTGAAACGTTTGCTGCAAAAGAAGTCTCCAGTCTATAGTCACCAGTCATCAGCTCAAGGCAATGATGTGTGTGGTTGTTAAGGTGCAGCGGGTGTGAGACCCAATGCAGCGGAAGGGACTTAGTGCCTTCCCTACGAAATCCTATGAACAGCATAGCCGAAGTGCAAGCGTTTAGGGTGACCATTTGGAAGAACATTTGGTAGCTTTTAAGGCGCGGCAGCACTAACGGTTTTGAGGGAGTGAGATTGTTAAGCTGGTTGGGAGCCGGTTAGAGAAGGGTTTGTAGGGTTAACCAAATTCAAACGTAAGAAATAATAGTGTCGAATGCAAAGTGCCGAGTACCGAGTCAAATACAAAGGCAAAATAGGTTGTCGAGAGTCACGAGCTAGACCCCCTCCGTCGCTGGCGCGACACCTCCCCCCCTAAAGAGGCTTGTCCGATACTCAAAAATATTTGTTGATGCCTCGCATGAGGCTAAAGCCGTCATGCTGATCACCAGACAAGTCTGCTAAAGCGACTTCAAAGGCAAATGTTCGCCGCGAAAATACGCGCGTACTGCCGTAATAGATCTTGCTTCTCGCGTGAGTAAGACCAAAACGAGTAGCGGACAAGCCCTAAAAGACTTCTTCCAGTCGCAAGCGATGGAGGGAATAAGAGGTGGTTTTATTTGTGCTAGGACAAAACTTATCACTTAGCATATGACCACTAACCAGGAAACAGGTGACCATTTTGCTGATGCCATCAAAATGGTTGGCGGTGGTTTAGTGGTGAACACATTTGATAACCCACTCACGACATAAATCATCTAGAAATGAGTGCTGACTTTTAGGAATTACGTTATTATTTAGAACATGTGTTTAACGGTGATCTCGGAGGCTGTATTTTGACTGATATAACCAACACCCATTTGCCCCAACCCGAAACGCCATTTGAGCGTATTCGGCAGGTTGACCCTGACGGCTATGAATTTTGGTCGGCACGTGATCTGATGCCGATACTTGATTATGTAAGCTGGCAAAAATTCAAAAATGTTTTACTCAAATCACAGATTGCCTGTGAGAACAGCGGCAACGATCCTGCTGACCATTTTATCCATGCGGTTAAAATGGTCGCCCTCGGCTCTGACGCGAAACGGGAAGTCGAAGATATGCACCTGTCACGGTACGCTTGTTACCTGATTGTGCAAAACGCTGATCCTGCAAAAGAGGTGGTTGCCCTCGGTCAAACCTATTTTGCTGTGCAAACCCGCCGTCAGGAGATCGCGGAGGCTGAGGTACTCACTGAATTGAGCGAAGATCAGCGGCGTTTGCTTTTGCGGCAGCGGGTTAAGAACCAAAATACGGATTTGGCATCAGCGGCGAAAACGGCGGGTGTCATCACAGCAGTGGATTTCGCTGTTTTTCAAAATCATGGTTATCGCGGCTTATACAATGGCTTGACTGCGGATGCAATTCACCGTCGCAAACGGCTCAAGAAAAGCCAGCACATTCTCGATCACATGGGGGCGACTGAACTCGCGGCGAATCTTTTTCGCAGCACACAAGCCGAAGATAAATTGCGCCGTGATAAAGTTAAAGGGAAGGATTCTGCAAACGAAGTGCATTACCAAGCAGGGCTAGTGGTTCGGCGGGCAATTGCCGAACTCGGTGGCACAATGCCTGAAGATTTGCCGACTGCTGATAGCATCAAGAAATTGGAACGTGCAGAGAAAAAACGCCTTGCCGCGCCGAAAACAAAGCGTAAGGGTGAAGAATAGACGCTTTTACTCAAACCTTACCATGATTTCGCTGAGGGGCTTTTTGGTGATGGCGGGGACGGTGGCATCCGGCGAGGGGTAGCCGACAGGGATGACGACATAGGCGCGTTCGTTGGCGGGGCGCTGCAAGATGCTGGTGAGGAAGCCCATCGGGTTGGGCGTGTGCGTAAGCGTGGCGAGGCCGGCGAGGTGCAGGCTGGTGAGCAGCAGCGGACCGTACAGGCCGAAGGTGCAGGTCGCCACTGAAAAGGCGGCCACCATCGTCATGCCGCAGCCGACCGGGGTGCGCCAGGAAAACAGCCGCGCCGGAAACAGCCGCGAGCGCGGCCTCGCCGCATCGATGCGGAAGAACAGCGCCAGCCCGGCGAGGCCTGCCAGCAGCAGGATGGAGGAGCGCAGCGGCGCGACGTCGATGCCCGCCGCCGCGATCAGCACGACG
>JAPUDW010000102.1:0-16333 GCA_027492915.1 Bacteroidota bacterium
GTATTGGTCTATAATCAGACACTCGTTGAAGAACTGGGTTTGGCTTTGCCCGAATCGATCCTTGATCTGACCAAACCGGAATACAAAGATCTAGTTGGTTGGGCACCTGAGAATGCATCTCTACAATCACAAGTTACAGCATTGCGTGCGCTCATCGGCGAAGAAGCCACCGTTGCATGGCTGGACGGTATGGTTGCTAATGGTGCCGTGGGTTTTGGCAGCAGCAACACAAATTTGTATTTGGCAGTGGGTACCGGTGAAATTCCGTTTGGCATCAGCAACCACTACTATATGTTTGGCCTGCTGGCTTCTAACCCTGACCTACAACTAGCCCACTACATTTTCCCGAATGGCGATCCGGGTGCGTTGGTGAATATTGCTGGTGCCGGTGTCCTGAAGACATCCGATCAACCGGAACTGGCACAGCAGTTCGTGGAATTTTTGCTGAGCCCGGTTGCTCAACAGTATTTTGCGACACAAACTTATGAATACCCATTGATCGAGGGCATCATCACCAATCCGTTGCTCGTCCCACTCGACTCCATCCAGACCCCTGAGATTGACCTGAGCAATCTGGATGATTTGACGACAACTCTGACCTTAATTGAAGCCAGCGGCGCACTGAACTAGTCGTTGCAATATCTGTTTCGTTATCAGTGGGGATGCATATACGTATCCCCACTGATTTTGTGTTTGTGTAAATAAGTAGGAACTGTATGCGGCTTCGCTTGCATGAAATTTCTCGCAATCCTCAAGTGATCATTCACTTTTTTAGACAAAATCCCTTACTGCTTATTTGTCTTTTAATTCTTGTGATTGTTTCCCTCCCCCTTGCCTATCTCCTGCTTCGCGGAATAGCAAGTGGCGCAGCCGGCATTGAATATCTCTTACAGCCGCGCACAATCACCATTTTCTGGAACAGCCTTGTTTTGACTGGTATCGTCGTCTTCGCATCCGGTATCATTGGTATCACCTTTGCATGGCTAACAACCCGTGTGACACTGCCCTTTCGGCGCATTATTTTAGTTCTTGGGCTTCTACCGATGGTTATACCATCCTACATTGGCTCATTAACGCTCGTTACCGCTTTTGGCCCTGTAGGTTATTTACAACAACTGCTTGAGCCATTGGGCATACGCCGATTGCCAGAGATCTATGGCCTTTTTGGTGCATCATTTGCACTTACATTATTTACCTATCCCTACTTTGTACTGCCTGTGCGCGCAGCAATCATTACATTGGATCAAAGCCTCGAAGAAGCAGCACAATCATTAGGCTATTCTCGTTGGGAAATCTTCTGGCGCGTTACGCTGCCTATACTACGACCATCAATTGCCGCTGGCGCAATCCTCACGGCACTCTATACCCTTAGCGACTTTGGCGCTGTGATGGTCATGCGTTATAACGCTTTTTCACGCGCCATCTATGTGTCTTACAACAGTTCGTTCGACCGCAACCGGGCGGCACTACTCGCACTCGTACTCGTCGCGTTTACACTTTTTTTGACATGGTTAGAACGGCGCATGTCAGCCGCTATTCGTACATATCGTGTAGGTAAAGGGACAGGCCGTCAGGTTAAATCGGTCTCGGCTGGTAAATGGCAAGTGCCAGCCATAATCTTTCTCTGCATTTTGATTGGAATCGGCGTGTTATTTCCAATCGGCATATTACTAAGCTGGGCGCTTAATCCTTATGTTCGCAGCCCTATCGATATGAAGTTGGAAGAAGCGAGTTGGAATGCCATTACAACCAGTGGCATAACTGCGCTAGTTACCGCGATTACCGCTGTACCGCTTTCGGTTTTAGCTCGACAATCAACGTCAAAATTGATACAAGGATTACTAAGTCTTACTTATATCGGTAACGCTTTGCCGGGAATTGTTATCGGTTTAGCGTTGGTATTTTTTGGTGCAAATGTTTTCCCGGCAATTTACCAAACTTTACCCCTTCTCATTTTAGGCTACACAATACGTTTTCTGCCTTACAGCGTCGCTTCGACAAACAGCGCACTTGCTGGCTTAAGTCCTTCTTTGGAAGAAACCGCCCAAAGTTTAGGACTAAACATCGGGCAGCGCTTATTACGTGTCACCCTGCCATTGACATGGGTGGGGTTAATAGCCGGGATGGGTTTGGTATTTCTAAATACCATGAAAGAACTGCCCACAACACTGATGCTGGCTCCAATCGGTTTTACGACCCCGGCTACACGTATTTGGATGGCAAATGAAGCAGGGCAACTAGCGCTCATTGGGCTGCCCGGTTTAATCTTGATCGCTTTATCTTGCGTTGGGCTTTTCATTTTGCTTTGGCGCGATTCAGGTAGTACCTGATACAAAGGATATTTCTCAGACAATGAATTTGCTTGAACTCACCCATGTCAGCCGTCGATATGACAACATCACAGCCGTTGATTCGGTTACATTTAGTGTACAACAGGGTCAATTCATAACCTTACTTGGACCAAGCGGATGCGGCAAAACAACCACCCTACGCTTGATTGCCGGATTTGAAGTCCCCGACACTGGCAGTATTCAATACAAGAATCATTTGCTGGCGGCTAAAGGTATTTTCATACCACCAAAAGACCGCCAGATTGGCATGGTCTTTCAAGATTACGCGCTCTTCCCACATCTCAATGTGGCAGATAATGTTGGTTTCGGCCTTCAGATGTCAAAGCACAAAAAAATAGATCGTGTCGCCGAAATGTTGGAGCTTGTGGGAATGCAAAGCATGAATGAGCGAATGCCTTTTGAACTTTCAGGTGGACAGCAGCAGCGAGTCGCGCTTGCCCGCGCACTTGCCCCGGCTCCCGGTATGCTCTTGCTTGATGAGCCATTTTCCAGCCTAGATGCAGCCCTTCGCGCAAAACTACGCTCAGAAATGCGCACGATTTTGCGTCAAACACAAACGACCTGTATTTTTGTGACGCATTCTCAGGATGAAGCACTTAGCCTCTCCGATTCAATAGCCGTGATGTTTAATGGGAAGATCGTACAGATTGATTCGCCAGAAAATCTTTATACAAATCCCGTTAGCTTAGAAGTCGCAACCTTTATTGGCGAAGCGAACTTAATCACAGGCGAAGCACAGGGTAACTACATCGAAACTATATTGGGGAAATTAACGATATTGGAACCTTATACGGGGCATGTAAAGGCGCTTATTCGCCCTGAGCAAGTGCGCGTATGCTCAGATCAAGACGAATGTGGGATAGAAGCTCGACCCATTTGGCGCGAATATTATGGTCACGATCAGCGGGTTGGTTTTGCGTTAACTGACGGAACAGCCTTGACAGCCCGTATGGGTTTCAGTCAAAGCATAAAAATTGGGGAAGCATGTCAAATTAGGGTGGAACACCCCGTCAAAACTTATCCAGCCTAGTTACTCGGAAGATCAGAAGCGCTTGAACTCAAACTCTCTTCCACATTTTTCAATAACAAAATCCGATTTAATCATCGTTACAGAAATTAAACACCTCAGCGTGGTTAATCTCTTCCATTCATTAATTTATCTATTGATCTTCCCTTATTTCATGCTCTAAAAGATGGAAGTTCTCCTTTAATCACCTGCGTAGATATTCCTGAATGGCTCCGATACTATTGTCGTTTAGTCCCCAATTTCACAAATTTGAGATTGAAAATCGCTTAAGCAATAAGGGGTTGTTATTGAAGTAGAAATACAACACCCACTCTGAGCAAAAGAAGCATTAATTGTGCAAGCTGTAAAATCATCATTCCCCCAACCATCCACCAAGGTTATAGCGCGTACCTCTTTAAGTCGGCTCGCAATCATCTTAACGTTGTTAGTTGCCGCACTTTTGAGTGTCGGCATTTTGGCACTCATGTTGGGCATCACCAAGATTTCGCCTGAAGAAGTCCTCAAAATTATCTTTACCAGCGAAGGTGGCCGTGTGCCACGTATCGTCATCTGGGAAGCACGACTGCCTCGCTTTTTGCTCGGTGCGCTGGCGGGTGCATCTATGGCTGTTGCAGGTGCGATGCTGCAAGACTCGCTCAAAAATGAGTTGGCAGATCCCGGTTTGCTGGGCGTTGCCAGCGGGGCATCAGTCGTCGTAGCCGCCGTCACAATTTTCAACATAATGATACCGTTCGGTTCACTACCACTGTTTGCCCTTGGCGGTGGTTTACTTGCAGGTGCCATTATCCTGCTGGCAACGCGCATAACCCGCGATCCGGTACGCATGATTTTGATTGGCGCAGCAATTTCGGCCTTATTTAGCGCACTGATTACCGTCATTGTGGTTTTGGGAATGCCAAACGAAATTCGCGCCTTATATAGCTATCTCGTTGGCAGCCTTATCGGTCGCGACTGGGATCAACTGCGTATCGTGCTCCCGTGGATCGCTATAGCGCTGCCGATCAGCCTATTTTTAGGTCGTCCGCTCAATCTTTTGCAATTGGGCGATGATATGGCGGAAGGGTTAGGACTGCCGGTTTTCCGCACACGAGCGGTTATCTTTATCATTGCAATTATACTTGAGGCGTCGATTGTTGCTGTTTGCGGGCCAATCGGTTTTATAGCCCTAATTGCACCGCATATGGTGCGTTCACTCCTCGCAACAACAGATGCTCGCCTCGTACTACCGATCAGCGCTCTCGTCGGCGCTGTGCTACTTAGCGCAGCAGATTTATTGGCTCGCGAAATCCTGAGTCCAGCAGAATTACCCGTTGGGTTAATTACTATTGTGCTGGGTTCGCCGCTGGCACTTTTACTTCTGCGCCGTCTCATTGTGCGCCGTGCAAACACTTGAATTATCCGCGAGAAATTCTATGACAACCCTTCAACCTATTCCAATCATTGGCAAAACGCCAGTTGAAACCCGTCCATTTGCCATTCGGCGTTTTCCTTTGGTTCTTGTTATCGGCGTTATGCTTATGCTCGTACTCATCGTCCTGCATATTGCGGTCGGCACGCTCGATTTTACGCCCCGTCAAATTGTGTTGTCACTTTTACAGCGTCCTGAGGAAATACTTCACTATCAAGTGGTGTGGGGCTTGCGTCTGCCACGCGCACTAATTGCGCTGACTACGGGTGGCATGTTGGGGCTGGCTGGGGCGATCTTGCAAACAGTGACCCGCAACCCCTTAGCTGAACCGGGGTTAATGGGGGTTTCCAGCGGTGGTGTCCTAGCAATTGTCATTTTTCTGATTGTCAGATCTGGAAACCCGGACGTTTCTACTGCCACCGATGCAGGATTGGTGCTGCCATTGGTGGGTTTGGTTGGCGGCATGGCTGCTGCCGCACTATCGTATGGCTTGAGCTATCAAGGTGGTAGCGATCCTGTTCGTTTGGTGCTAACCGGTGTGCTGGTCGCCGGTATGTGCAGCGCATTCACATCTTTACTGCTGTTAAACGCGGAAGAGTCTCAGCTACAACGGATTATTCGCTGGACAGTAGGGTCAACCAGCGGACGGGTATGGATGCATTGGGACACCTTATGGCCGTTTGCGCTCGTCTCCATTCCAGTAGGCTTACTGTCGGCTGGTTTAGCAAACGCCCTGCAACTCGGTGATGATGTGGTTCGTGGGTTAGGGCAGCGGGTAGAACTCGCACGGCTGATTCTTCTGTTTATCGCTTCCTTGCTAACAGCAGGTGCAGTTGCGGTTGTTGGTGCAGTCGGCTTCATCGGGTTAATTGGCCCGCATATGGCACGGCGAATTGTTGGTGGCGATGTGCGCCGTTTGTTCCCCATGAGTATCGTCATCACAGCCATATTGCTGATTACATCGGACATCATCGCGCGCACCTTGACCATTGGCTGGATAGGTGTTTTCACCGGCCTCGACATTCCCGATACCGCTGGATTACCCGTGGGTGCTGTAACGGCGTTGTTAGGCGCACCCTTCTTTTTGTATCTGCTATTACGCCGCAAAGGTGAACTATGACCAATACATCGCCCCATGCCCTCGCCGCACAAGATTTGCGTGTCGGTTACACAGAACGCCCGGTGATTAGTGATCTCTCAATTGAGATCGTAAAAGGACAAATCACAGCACTCGTTGGGCCGAATGGCTCTGGTAAATCGACATTGCTTAAAACGCTGGCACGGTTGCTCAAACCAACGGGCGGCGCGGTATTGTTGGACGGTAAAGCACTCCACACACTCTCGACAGCACAAATTGCCCAACAAATGGCGATTTTGCCTCAAGGACCAAATGCCCCACATGGGCTAACCGTTCGCGAGTTGGTGGAGCAGGGGCGCTATCCGCATGTTGGTGCCTTACGGATGCTCAAACAACAAGATCATCAAGCCATCCAACAAGCGCTTGAGTTAACCCATATGATCGATTTTGCGCACCGCCCACTCGCCAATTTGAGTGGTGGCGAGCGTCAGCGGGCATGGATCGCCCTCACATTAGCACAGGACACACCAATTCTGCTGCTCGACGAGCCAACGACTTTCTTGGACATCGGACACCAGTTAGAGATTTTAGAGCTCGTTCATCATCTCAATCTAGAACATAAAATGACACTCGTTCTGGTGCTTCATGACCTCAATCAGGCCGCACATTATGCACATCGTATGGTAGTGCTCAACCGTGGTCGCATTGTGGCTGACGGCGCACCCAATACCGTATTAACGCCCGAACTGCTGGCAACTGTATTTGGGGTACGTGTGAATATCATTACCGATCCCGCAAGTGGTACACCCATTTGTTTACCTTATGCCTCGGTATCACGGCAGGATTCAACTCCGTCACCCGATATTTCACATGAAAGCACCAACCTACAAGATGAAAAGCCTGTGCTGCTTATCCGTTAAGCGGTATCGTGTCAACATTTCGAGCCATCACTCTACACGCTTCTATGTATGAGTTCCGAAAAAGACGTGATTTAACACACTATTTATCTCTTGCCTTGCTGAAATGATGTACACTGACAGGCATGTCGTTAAATGTACTACCTTATCTGGAGGCTTCCCGTATATGGCTGAGACAACCAATCCGAGTGTAACGCAGGATGCAGTACGCCAGCAGTTCCAAACATTGGATGCAATCTTCGCGCCGAAGAATGTCGCGGTGATTGGCGCAACCGAAAATATTGGCAGCGTCGGGCGTACGATCATGTGGAACCTGATTACCAACCCCTTTGGTGGCGCAGTATTCCCCGTCAACCCCAAGCGGCCCTCTGTGCTAGGAGTCAAAGCCTATCCCTCTATTCGCGATATACCGGATCAAGTCGATCTGGCAGTCATCGTTACCCCATCTAAAAGTGTGCCAGCGCTCATCGAAGATTGTGTTGACCTCGGCATACGAGGGGCGATTATCATCTCAGCAGGCTTCAAGGAGATCGGGCCGGAAGGTGTAGCGCTCGAACAACAAATCTTGGCAACCGCCAAAGGCAAAATGCGGATCGTCGGGCCGAACTGCCTCGGCGTGATGATGCCGCACAAGGGCTTAAATGCCACCTTCGCCGGAGCAATGGCGCGGCCGGGCAACGTAGGATTCATCAGCCAAAGCGGTGCGCTGCTAACCTCGGTGCTAGATTGGAGCTTCAAGGAAAACGTCGGTTTTAGCTCATTCATCTCCATCGGCTCCATGTTGGATGTTAACTGGGGCGACCTCATCAGCTATCTTGGTGATGACCCGCAAACCAGCAGCATCGTCGTCTATATGGAAACCGTCGGTGATGCGCGTTCATTTCTGAGCGCGGCGCGAGAAGTCGCCCGTGACAAACCGATCATCGTTATCAAAGCCGGACGTACTGAAGCTGCCGCCCATGCCGCAGCATCGCATACCGGTTCACTAGCAGGCAGTGATGACGTACTGGATATGGCCTTCCGCCGTGCGGGTATCCTGCGTGTCGATAAAATCAGCGACATCTTTTACACCGTCGAAGCGCTGGCGAAGCAGCCCCGCCCCCGTGGCAAGCGGCTGACCATCCTCACCAACGCCGGCGGCCCCGGTGTGCTGGCGACCGATGCTCTCATCAGTGACGGCGGCGAACTGGCTGAAATCACCCCGCAGACGATTGAGAAACTTAACAGCTTCCTCCCCGCCGCGTGGAGCCACAGCAACCCGATTGATGTGCTGGGTGACGCCGGGCCGGATAAATATGCCAAGGCGCTGGAGATTGCCGCACAGGACGCGAACAGTGACGGTTTGCTTGTGATCTTGACCCCACAGGCCATGACCGACCCGACCGAAACCGCCAACTTGCTCAAGCCTTATGCACACATCGAAGGCAAGCCCGTGCTGGCAAGCTGGATGGGCGGCGAAGTCGTAGCAGAAGGCGAAGCTATCCTCAACAAAGCGAACATCCCCACGCTGCCCTATCCCGATACCGCTGCGAAACTCTTCAACTACATGTGGAAGTACGCGCTGAACCTGCGCGGCATCTACGAAACGCCGGTGCTTCCGCTGGCCTCTAATGAACAGGCCAACAGCTTGGCGAAGGTCGAGGCAATGATTCAGCAGGCACGGCAAGATGGTCGCACCATCTTGACCGAAACCGAGTCCAAACAAGTCCTCGCCGCTTACGACATCCCAACCATCCCCATGCATATCGCCCCCACCGAGGATGAAGCGGTCGCCGCAGCGGATAAGGTTGGCTATCCGGTGGTGCTCAAGCTGCACTCGGAAACGATCACGCACAAAAGTGATGTCGGTGGCGTGAAGCTGAATTTAGGCAGCGCGGAAATGGTACGCGAGGCCTTCCAACAAATTTACCAATCCGTCAGCGAGAAGGCTAGCGCAGCAGACTTCCTCGGCGTATCAGTGCAGCCCATGATTAAGCTCGATGGCTACGAACTGATTATCGGCGCAAGCCCCGACCCGCAGTTTGGGCCAGTGCTGCTATTCGGTATGGGTGGTATCTTAGTTGAAGTGTTCAAAGACCGCGCCCTTGGCTTACCCCCATTGAACACAACCCTCGCCCGCCGCATGATGGAGCAAACCACCATCTACACGGCACTTAAGGGTGTACGTGGCCGGAAATCGGTCGACATGGACGCATTGGAACAGCTTCTGGTGCGCTTTAGCCAACTCGTAACGGAACAGAAGTGGATTAAAGAAATCGACATTAACCCGTTAGTGGTATCCTCCGATCATATTCTGGCGCTGGATGCACGGGTGGTGCTGTACGATAAAGATGTCACCGAGGAACAACTGCCGAAGCTAGCAATCCGGCCTTATCCGACTCAGTACGCCGGAAAGTGGGCAATGAAGAACGGTACGGAAACCGTCATCCGGCCTATCCGCCCCGAAGATGAACCCTTAATGGCGGCCTTCCACCAAACCATCAGCGAGCGCAGTGTCATGCTGCGTTACTTCTACCCACTGGCTCTCAACCAGCGCATCGAACACGAACGACTATCACGCATCTCCTTCATCGACTACGACCGTGAGATGGCACTCGTGGCGGAAATCAAAGGGCGGCGTGATGAACGCCAGATTATTGCTGCCGGACGCTTGATTAAGCTCTATGGTGGTCATGAAGCCGAGTTCACTATTCTGGTAAGTGATGCCTATCAAGGTTACGGCCTCGGCTCGGAAATACTGCGCCGTCTGGTAGACATCGGCAAGCAGGAAGGACTCAGCCGCGTTTACGGCAATATCATTGGCGACAACAACAATATGCTGCGCGTGACGGAACGACAGGGCTTTAAGTTAGTCGGGCAAGAGGCCGATGGTCGGATGCGGGTGGAATTAGTACTGTAAGCGAATAAATGGGTCAATGTAGGGATTTGCCAGCGGCAAATCCCTACCCAATACAAACTAGGTCGCGTCTCCGCTTACGCCTTCGCCTTCCCCCTTACGTCCGGCAAGTTCGCGGTCAAGGATGAACAACCCCTGTGGTGCGTCACCAATCCGCTTCAAATCTTGAATAACACTGTCCACATTTGATTCTTCTTCCACCTGCTCATCCACAAACCACTTGAGGAAGCTGATAGTCGCATGGTCACTTTCAGCAATCGCCAAGTCCATCAGTTTATTGATGAGGCCGGTTACTTTTTGCTCGTGCTTGAGCGAATCTTCAAACACACCCAGCGATGATGTCCAGTCAGTCTTGGGGCCTTCCAGCGCGGTCAACACCACCCGCCCACGGCGGTCATTCACGTAATGATAAAATTTCATCCCATGTACATTTTCTTCTTCTGACTGCTTGTGCATCCAGTTAGCGAAGCCCAGCAGGTTTTGCGACTCGAAGTAAGCCGCCATCGCCAGATACAAATAGGATGAATGGAGTTCAGCGTTAATTTGCGCGTTCAGCGCGTCTTGCATTTTTTCACTCAGCATGACATTTCCCCTTCATTGTGGTTAGGTTCACCATTAAACAAACGACCGATCATTAGCTATGCGACTATACTCTATGATAGCGCGGCATTTCTATTCAGATAGGCAAAGTTCATTTTTACCGATGAATAGAAGTGGTTTCCTGTGCAATCGATCTAATTTTCACATATGGTTTAGAATTTTAATCGCCGCGTATTCTTACGCGCCCCGCCTATAAATAACCTTCCAATACGTCCGAGGTGTGCTGTACCATCGTCGCAAACTGGAAGCGCTCCATCCCCACGCCACTGTTCGCCGCCAGCCGCGCCCGTTCACCACTGCGAAATGCCGCCTCGATAGCCGCTCTCAGCGCCTCAGCATCCACGTATGGCACCAGCAAACCGTTAACATTGTGCTGTACTACTTCGGGATTCCCTCCCTTGTCGCTGGCAATCACTGGTGTTCCCGCCAGTAAACTTTCAAGCAGTGTGTGGGATAACCCCTCGTAACCCGAATACAGTGCCAGATAATCCGCCGCCTTCATATACACCGCCAATTTGTCACGGCTGATCTTACCAAGGAATTGCACACGTTCGCCCAAACTCTCTGCCTGAGCCTTCAGCAAGTCCATCAATTCACCCTCACCTGCCACGATCAGCCGCACATCAGGAATGCGTTTTAGCGCGGCAATCAGGTGGTCAACACCCTTCCACTGCGTCAGCCGTGCAGCCGTTAAAATGGTCGGCTCATCTGGCAAGTTAAGCTGCTGCCGTGCGGTCGCCTGCGTTAGGCTACTACCTACCTGCGAAGCCAATAAGTGCGGTGGCAGCGCATTGTATACTACGTTAATTTTCGCCTCGTCTACGCCCCACCCCGCCACCATACGCTTCAGGTATTGGCTGGGCACAATAACGCCATCCATCGCCTGCATCTGTCGGGCGCGTGCGGCCTTTTGGGCGCTGACGACGCTGCTGTAATCCTTCGTCTGAAATGTGTCGATGTCCTCGGTGGGTGGAATCCAGCCTTTGCGGATAGACCGTTCCCACGCTTGGTCACCGACCATCTTCACCACCCGTTTTGCCTTGCCACCGATCAACGGCAGGTCGAGTGTATGCACATACACCAGATCCGACCAGCGCAGCAGCGGATAAGACGCCAATGCATAATGTGCGAGTCGAATAGGCAGCGGTCGGCGAGGAACGCGCGTCACCGGATATGGGTAAGTGCTCCCATCCCCGCTGCCATACGTCACCACACGCGGCTGCCAACCTCGCGCTTGCAGTTCCGGCAGCAGTTCATATAAATAGGTGGCTGGCCCCCCCGACTCAGGGTGGAAGATGCCAGCGGCGACAAATAAGCGATGTGCGTTCATGAGATCGTCACTGATTCTTTACAGGGAAATAGACACTGAGTTTAACGGTTAGCCGAGGGCATGTCCATCTCACAAATGCTCGTTAAACGACAAGTTAGGCGACTGGAATATGTTACAATATTCACAGGAAAATCGAGGTGAGGTGGATTAGATTATGACTGACAGCCCACAATTAGCAGATGCACTTGCCATAGGCTTACAGCTCACACCCAAAGAACGTCTTAAATTGGTTGAACAACTGGTTTCCTCAGTCGAACTTGAGTTTGAACCTAAAACGTCTCTAGAAAAACGTCATTGGGGACAAGATCTTATTGCCTTACTCAACCAACTGGACACGGTTAAATTTGAAAACGATGACATTGATGATCCGGTTGAGTGGGTCAAAAAGCAGCGCGATAAACAAAATGATCGCCTGTCCAAATATTGGAACGGTGAAGCATGATTACCGGTGTTGTAGACACAACGGTGATTATTCATCTCTACCGCAATAATCCACTGGCACATCAATGGCTTACATCTCAGCCAGAACCACTAGGCGTAACACCCATAACATGGTTGGAAGTCATTTATGGGGCACAGGGAAAAAATGGGCAAAAGATCTGTAAAGTTATCCTTGATCAATTTGAGATGGTTTACCCTACTCAAAGCGATATGGATTGGGCGATGCAGTAGCTTGAAAAATATCGCCTTAGTCACGGTGTTGCGACGATGGATTGTTTAATTGCTTCCGTGTGCCACCGTTTGCAAATACCACTTTACACACACAATTTAAAAGACATGCGAACGATTATCGGCAATACATTAGCCATTCAGCCGTATTAAACCATTTGCTCCACTACTAACCATTCCTAACGTCACCTTATGAAGGCGGCAGATCAGTCTCTGATGGTGTCGTTATCGTCGCATCAGCGGCAGTCGGGGCAACAGAAGCTTCAGTATCTATTCTCGCCGCCCCTTGTATCGCGCTGAACAAAAATGCTCCACCAATCACCAACAGCCCAACCGCCATTAAAGATGAGGCTTGCATCAGCTTCGCCCGATTTTCGCCGAGGAAAAAGCCACCTACCCCCAGCGCCAGTATGCCAGATACCAGCAGGATAAACACACGGTTCGGAAGTGGGGTATTTGGCTCCGGCAGCGGCACAGGAATTTGTGTTGGTGGTGCAGTCGGCACAGTCGGCCTGAAGTCAATGAGCGTGTCAAACTGGTTAGGGCGCTGGATAGTCACACGAACACGCCACTCACCGGGGACACTCAGGTTCGCGCCGGATATGCGGTACACGCCTTCCGCTACCCGCTCAGGTCGCAGCTCACTCTCACCGAGGTTTTCCGCTTGGCTTTCGAATCGCATCCGTATCAGGGTTACGTCGTTGATCGGTGCGCCGTTACTATCCACCAACTTCAGCGTAAAGGTGTTCTCGCCAATCCACCCCGGCGACGCATCGAATTCGATCAGCAGGCCGTTGATATTGCTGACTTCTTTAAGCGGCTTCGCTTCCGGTGCGGGTGGAAACGCTGCTCGCTGCGCCAACGTCGTGCGTGCCGGGCTGATAGAGGTCATCACACCCACCGCCAACAGGATACCGACCGTCAGCACAATTTCAGCCCCGACCAATCCGCGCAACCGCGTTTCCCAGATCGCTTTACCCGCCTCCAACCCGCGATGCGTGTACACCAAATTAACGAACGCCAACCCGACCACCGGCACAATCAAGATCATTTTCACCAACATAGCCTGCCCGTACTGCGTGGTCAATAATCCTTCCACCGTGCCAACTTGCAACCACGCTGAATACAAACCAGTAATAAATAATATGGCTACTGATACCCGCGCAAAGTTCGAAAACCGCCCGACGAGGTTGCTCATCACAGGGGTTGATGGCGTAAATGTTCGCCGCACCGGTGCAATAATGTTGAGAAAGTGAATCAACCCACCCACCCACACGGTTGTTGCAAAAAGATGCAGCCAATCCACCGCCACCGACAACGTTAAATCGTAAGCCGCGTTCGCATGGCTAAAGGCGCTGTTGATTGCCAGAATCACCACACCCATCACCAGCGCGATCCAGTAGAAAAAGCGGTCGCTCCGGGCAAACCATAACGCCCCGCCCAGTCCTACCCATAACGCCGTGCGCGACAGCCACAGGTGACCGAAGCGTGTATCCGCAATCACGCTGTTGAGCGAGTTCCCGTCGATGCCGGTTAATATCGGGCTGCCGGTCGCCAACGAATATTGCAGCGCCAGCAGCAGGAAACCCGTCACACCCACCAGCACCCACCCTACCCACATCAGCAGCAGCATCGAGCGCTCAATAGCCGGATGAGGCGTTTTATCCGGCGCGGCTGGCAGCCACACGAACAGGAAAAAGCCCACACCGCCAACCGTCAACGCCAAACTCAGCAGGTTAACCCAGCGAATGACCGTGCTATCCACTCGGATGCTATCCTCAGTCTGGTTAGCACCGCTTTGTTGCAGCAGCGACGCATCACCGATCACAATCGCGTAGCTGCCAATCGTCGGGTGTCCGTCTGCCGACGACAGCGCCCGCCAGACCACCGTATATAAACCGTCTGCCAGATCCCCCAGCATAATGCTCATCTGCGTCGGGTCATTAGGATCAATCTCGGTCGGTGTGGTGTTGACGATATTGCCTTCACGGTCGCGCAGATTAATTTTGCTAAAACGCATCTCCAGCGGCTCGGTGAACCACATGCGGATTTCATCGGGTGCGGTCTCTAGCACACTATTGGGTCCCGGTTCGGCCTTAATCAAATTAGCATGTGCCATCACCACATTTTGCACTGCCAAAATACCGACCAGCAGCACACCGACAACCCACCAACGACGATTAATATTCATAAACAAGCACCTAAAATAAAAGTCAAATAACCCCACTAGTCTATTCCAGAATACGCAACCGACCAAGGTGTGAAGATGAGAATACGCTGGGAAAACAAAAAGGACACGTCGTAGACATGTCCTTATTTCATGCAACTAGAGTACGATTGCGAATCAGTCTTTGCGTAAACGCTTAACACCTTGAAACGCCGGATCACCCTGTATCCGCTGGAAGCGTTCATCGCTGCCCTCGGTATACCATTCGACGCAGAACATACCGTTTGCATCGGTATAAGCCAGCGCCGGACGGATCATTAGGATTTGGCGCATCACGCCGATCAATTCCTTCACCTCGCGACCTGCGCGGAGGATGAACCATTTACCCGGCTGATATTCAAATTCGACGGGCATACCGTTCCACACGCCTTCGAGTTTGATCGGTGCGTTGTACTGGGTGCAGGTCATCGACAACCCCTGAAGACGGTTCTTCCATAGCGTATGGTTAATCCGTTCCTCAATAAAATAGGGGCGTGGTTCGGGCGTTGTGTAAAACCAAGTGCGCGAGTCAGTGGACATGAAGTGCGTCTCCATGAGTGCGGGCTGTTATTATGCGGCTAGTGTACACCAAAACGCCGCAACTTTCGAGATTTAGCTCTGCTACCTTAATACTTGGTTCGTGCTGCTATTGATGGCCTTGTTCCCCACCGCCTATAATCCCTTAATAAAAAACCCTCAATTCATATCTAAATAGATGATTGATTTATTGGTTTTAAGCCCTTCTCCCTTGTGTTATGGAGGAGAAGGGTTGGGATGAGGGGGTAAGTATCAGGAGCGATAACCATGAAAATATTTCTTGCCGGAGCCACAGGCGCTATCGGTCGTTTGCTGGTGCCGCTGCTCGTTCAAGCCGGACATGATGTAACCGGCACAACCCGCCGACCAGAAAAAGCAGCGTCCATCACCGCCGCTGGTGGTCATCCTGTAGTCGTCGATGCACTCGACCGTGACGGCCTGTTCGCCGCGCTAGCCACAGCCCAACCGGACGTACTGCTGCACATGATGACCGACCTCAATGGGCGTGATTTCGCAGCGAATACCAACCTACGTATTGAAGGCACACGCAATCTGGTCGATGCAGCCTTAGCCGCTGGCAGTGTCAAGCGCATCATCGCCGAAAGCATCGCGTGGATGTACGGCGCGGGTAATACACCCGCCACCGAAGATCAACCACTCGACCTTGATGCGCCCGAAGGCCGTCTACGCGGCGTGAAAGCCGTACAAGCGCTGGAGCAAGCTGCTGGAGAATTACCCACCAGTGTCATCCTGCGCTTCGGCATCTTCTACGGCCCCGGTACATGGTACGCCCGTGATGGCTTCACCGCCGATCAAGTGCGGCGCGGCGAACTCACTGCCAACGATGCCGTCACCTCGTTCATCTATGTTGCGGATGCTGCACAGGCGGTTATTAACGCGCTCGATTGGCCTGCGGGTATTTACAACATCGCCGACGATGAACCCACCATCGGCAAAAACTGGTTACCCATATACGCCAACTTGCTCGATGCACCACAGCCGCCCATCACCGATGGCGCAGAAAAATGGGAGCGAGGCGCATCAAACACCAAAGCCAAAACACAGGGTTGGCAGCCCAAATACCCCACATGGCGCAATGGTTTCATCAGCGATTTGTCATAGCAATATTAAGTGGGTGTTAGGGTTCATTTAAGGTCTGCAAACGAGCTAGACATAAGCCTGATTAACGCGGCATACTGAGATAAAACACATTCATTCTCAACCATCCGAGTCTAGCATCATCGAAATGTGTAGATGCCCATGAACACACTTGAACGATCACATAACTATACCGCCGTAATCTCATTGGCGAAT
>JAPUDW010000102.1:16343-21594 GCA_027492915.1 Bacteroidota bacterium
GCGCTGCGCGAAGTCAGCGTGAGTCCCGGCCATCGTAGTTGGGTACGCGCCTTGGCCTATTCCCACGACTCGCAGCTCATCGCCACCGCATCCAATGACCATACCCTCGGTCTGTGGGATGCACGGCGGCATATCCCAACACCCATCACAGAACTTACGGGGCATGAGGCATCCATTTGGGCGGTGGCATTTTCGCCGGACGACACCTTTTTAGCATCCGGCGGTAATGATGCGGCTGTGCGTTTATGGGAAATTGCCAGCGAACCTTATGAGTTTATCCGCTTCGCCGACCATAATGAGGCCGTCTACAGCCTCGCCTTCTCGCCGGATGGGCGGTTGCTGGTATCTGGCTCGCACGACCACACCCTGCGCCTGCGTGACATTACCGCCATACGGGTTACAGGCCGCGCCCGCAGCAGTGTCATGCTCAACCACATCAGCCATGTGTACAGTGTGGTATTTTCACCTGACAGCCGTTGGTTAGCCTCCGCCTCGCGTGACAGCGTGGTGCGCCTGTGGGATATAACAAACCCTGAGATCCGCCAAATGAACGATGTGCGCCCGATTGGGCTGATGGGTCACGGCAGTTGGGTGAACGCACTCGCTTTTTCACCGGATGGCGGCGTTTTAGCATCTGCATCCAACGACAACACCATTCTGCTCTGGGATATGAAAACCCTCAAATGTATTGGTCGGCTTGCAGGACACAAAGACTCGGTGACTGCCCTTTCATTTTCCACCAACGGGCGGCTCTTGGCCTCCTGCGGCAAAGATCATTCCGTGCGCATCTGGGATGTCGCCAGCGAAAATGAAGTTTTCCTTTCAGCCGACCCGCACCATGTCATGCACGGTATCGCCTTTTCGCCGGATGGTAAACATTTAGCGATGGCCGGTGGCGATAAACTCCTGCATATCTGGGCAATTGTTTAGCACATATTCGCTCAACCCCAAACGCTTCTTACGGACCTCAAAGAAGCGTTTTTAATTACCCGGCGTAATGTTCTGCTCATAGAACACGACTATACTGTGTTGATATAACATGCAGTTTGTCATACACTAACGCTTAGATAACTTGTTCGAAGGACAGGCACTTTTAAGATGGCTGAAGCCATTCGCGACACCTTTAACCGCCCCTTGCGCGATCTGCGGATTTCAGTCACCGACCGCTGCAACTTCCGCTGCGCCTACTGTATGCCTGCCGAAATTTTTGGCGAGCATTACCGTTTCTTGCCCAAATCCGAAATCCTCACTTTCGAGGAAATAACCCGCCTCACGGGCATTATCGTGCGCCTCGGTGCTGTCAAGCTGCGCATTACGGGCGGTGAACCGTTGGTGCGCGAACAACTGGAAACACTCATCGCCATGCTGCGCCCGATTAAAGGCGTAGATGACCTAACGCTCACCACCAATGGCTACCTGCTGCCCAAGAAAGCACAGTTGCTCAAAGATGCGGGGCTAAACCGTGTCACCGTCAGCCTTGACTCGCTGGATGATGAGGTTTTCCGCCGCATGAATGGCAACCGTTCCAGCGTACAAAAAGTGCTAGATGGCATCACTGCCGCCGAACAAGCCGGTTTGCGACCCATCAAAATCAATTGCGTAGTCCAGCGTGGCGTGAATGACCACACGATTATTGACCTCGCACGCTGGGCGAAAGACAAAGGGTTTATCCTGCGTTTCATCGAGTATATGGATGTCGGCACAAAAAACGGCTGGCGTATGGATGAAGTTGTCCCCGCGCAAGAAATTATTGACCGAATCGACGCTGTGCTGCCGCTCACCCAAACCCGCCGCAGCTACCAGAGCGAAGTTGCCCTCCGCTACCGCTATCAGGATGGCGCGGGGGAAATTGGCGTAATTGCTTCCGTCACCAAACCCTTCTGCGGCGCGTGTTCTCGTATGCGCCTGTCGCCCGAAGGCAGCATCTACACTTGCTTGTTCGCTACCGAAGGCACTGACCTTCGCGCCCCGCTGCGTGACGGTGCGAGTGATGATGAAATCGAGGGGGTCATCCGCAATACGTGGGGCAGCCGCATCGACCGTTACAGCGAACTCCGCGCCGAACAAACCGACGACGACCACGCCAAAAAGGTCGAGATGTACCACATCGGCGGGTAGCAGTATTTGTTGTACAATCATAAAATCATTTGAATTGATGTAAAGGCTGTATGATGACTCCTTTACCGTCGCTAACCGTTACCGTCGAACTCACTGAATACGAACAAGCTCAAATCGAGGCACTGGCGCAGGAACGCGGTTTAAACGCACCATCAGATGTGTTACGCGCCTTGCTACATGAAGCAACGGCTGCGGATGATGCGCTGTGGGATGAGAAATTCGCGAACTCGCAAGATGTCCTCGATCAACTTGCTGATGAAGCACATCAAGAGTATCTAGATGGCAGAACAGAGGATTTTGATCCAGATACCGACCCTGATGCGCCATGAAATCTCAACGTACTAAAACGTTCAGAAACTTATTAAGTAATTTGCCACTCGATGTTAAACGACAAGCCTATGCCGCATATCGCCAATTCAAACGTGACCCATTTCATCCCAGTCTACAATTCAAGCGTGTAAGCCAGCGAAAAGAATTATTCTCTGTACGAATTGGGATCAACCATCGTGCATTAGGAATCCGGGAAGCTGACGACTTAATTGTCTGGATATGGATCGGCACGCACGCAGAATACGACAAAATATTGGCACGTTAAATACGACGGCCTAAAAGGAATAACCAATGACCTTTTACATGTGTACCACCTGCGGTTGCCAGTATGCTGCCAGCACACAACCGCCGGAACAGTGCATCATCTGCGAGGACGAGCGCCAGTACATCGGGGCAAACGGGCAGGAATGGATGCTCCTCGACAACCTGCGCACCGCCCATACCAACACCTTAACTGCCCTTATCCCTAACCTCACCAGCATCGTCACCGAACCCAAATTCGGCATCGGCAACCGCGCCCATCTCGTACAAACGCCTTTCGGCAACATCCTATGGGACTGCATCAGCCTTGTTGACCACGAAACCGTTGCCAAGCTCGAAGCACTCGGCGGCGTTTCCGCAATTGCCCTTTCCCACCCGCATTACTACAGCACCATCGTCGATTGGAGCCGCGCGTTTGGTGGCATCCCGATCTATATCCACAAAGCGGATGAACAGTGGGTAACGCGCCCTGACCCGACAATTGAATTCTGGGAAGGTGATACCAAAACTATTGGGGATGGCCTCACGCTCATCAACTGCGCAGGTCATTTCGAAGGCTCTGCCGTGCTGCACTGGCGCGATGGTGCGAACGGGCAAGGCGTCCTGCTCACCGGTGACAGCATCCTCGTCGTCAACGATACGCGCTTTGTGACCTTCATGCGCAGCTTCCCCAATTACATTCCGCTGCCTGCCGACAAAGTGAACCACATTGTCGAAACCATCGAACCCTATGCCTTCGATCAAGTGTACGACGCTTTCGGTCGTACCGTGAAAAGCGACGGCAAGAACACAGTTAAACGTTCCGCCGACCGATATATAAAAGCCATCAGCGGCTAACAATCAACAGTCGCCGCTGGGCAATCATGCCCTCAAAAATCCTCTAAGGGCTGGATCAATCTAGCCCCAACTTACATCGAATGAACACTACAGTCCCCTATTTTCGACTTTCAGAGTATACTCCGCTTACACACACGCGAAAGTCGCTTATGCAGTTCATCACCCGTATTCCCTCTGCACTTGCCATCCACCCCGGTGAGGGTCAGTTGGTCAAGTTGTTGTTGTGTCACTCATTTTTCGTCGGCATAAACCATGTTTTTCTGTTGGCCGTTTCCACCAGCCTGTTCCTCACTGAATACGGCGCGAACACCCTGCCTTATATCTATATCGCTACGGCCTTCACCAATGGTTCAATCGGCTTTCTCTACGCATGGCTCGGTAAACGCATCTCGTTCATCAATCTACTGATCTTCAATCTCGCCTTCCAATTTATCGTCGTTGCCGGCTTTTGGCTGCTGTTCGGCCTCACCACGGCTCAATGGCCGGCCATCGCTTTCATGATCGCCCTCGAACTGCTGTGGCTGCTCACCAATCTCGAATTCTGGTCACTTTCCGCCCGCATCTTTAACATCCAGCAGGGCAAGCGGTTGTTTGGGGTCATCGGCGCAGGTGACACCATCGCCTCCATCATCGGCGGCTTCTCAATCCCCTTCATCGTCACGCATATCGGGACGCATAATCTGCTGATTCCAGTTCTCTTGAGTATTCTCGCGTCGCTGGTCATCATTGTCCTCATTAACCGCCAGTTTCGAGATCGCGTCGCGGCCACTCATCACGAAACGGAGGAAGGCAGCACACCCCAACGGTCGACCAGCCCCTTCAAAAGCCGCTACATTCTGCTCATATTCGCCTTCACCTGTGTCGCAACCATCTCCTACTATTTCCTCGATAACGCCTTTTACGGCCTCACCGAAATTCACTTTCCCGATAACGATGCATTGACGGGTTTCCTCGGCATTTATTTCGCGCTGGTCGCGCTCGCTCAACTGATATTCCAAACCTTCTTAAACGCCCGCATCATCAACCGCATCGGCATCACAACCGCCATCATCCTCGTTCCGATAATAGGAACGCTGCTCCTTGGCGCATCGGCTGCTGTCAGCCTATTCGCGGGTACGGCCACCCTCACCTTCTTCTTTATCGCGGTCACACGCTTGGTCGAGTATGTCATACGCGATACCATCACCCATTCCTCACTGATGACCCTGTACCAGAGCCTCCCACCCACAAGCCGCCTGCAAACCGAAGCGCAGGTCGAAAGTCTAGTCGAACCCATCACCACCGGCCTAACCGGCATTCTCCTGTTGATTGTCCTCGACGGTCTCAAATGGAACACCCTGCATCTGATTTACCTATCGATATTCATCGGCCTCGTCTGGATTTTTTCAGCAGTGCTGCTTGGTCGTGAATACCCCAGAGCTTTGCTGCAAGCCTTGAGCAAACGCCGTCTCGGTAACGCTCGAATACCAGAAAACGACTATTCGGTTGCCGAGCTGCTCAAAACGCCGTTGAATGAGCGTGATGCCGATGATGTCATCTACTTGCTAAACCTTGCTGACGAGGCCGCACTGCGCCAACTGCTGCCCCGAACGCTAAATCACCCCTCCCCCGATGTCCGGCAGGAGACGCTGATCCGCATCGAAAATTTGCATCTGACAAGTATGCGGCAGGCCGTGCGCCAGCGCCTAACCACCGAAACCCACCA
>JAPUDW010000103.1 GCA_027492915.1 Bacteroidota bacterium
TATATGACAGCAAAATGTCCGTGTGTCCGGCAACCGTTGCCGCGCTCATCGGTGGGCCGCCTTTGTTCATTAACTCAATAATCGTGAAGTTATTGAAGTTGAAGGAGAAGCTAGCAACCAAGAGCGGCGCCAAAGCAATTAACAGCAGTGGGAAGGTAATTGAACGGAACTGTTCCCAAATACTGGCACCATCAATGGTCGCGGCTTCGTACATATCACTAGGGATACTTTGAAGTGCGCCAAGCGAGATTAACATCATATAGGGGAAGCCTAAATAGAGGTTCACAAAGAGTATGGCGACCTTTGCCAACCCCGGATCTGAAAACCACTGAGGCGAAACCCCAAAGACGCTTTTCAGCAAAATATTAAATGGGCCGTAAACCGGATTCATGAGACCTGCCCATGTGGTGACAACCAGCCAACCGGGGACGGCATAGGGGATGATGAGGATTGAGCGAAAGAATATGCGAAATGGCAAGTCCGGCGAGTTAAGCAAAAGCGCAAACAACAAGCCAACCGCCAAGGTGGTGGCGACACTAGCCGCTGCAAACCCCAACGTCCACAAAAAGACGCGCCAGAATGGATCGCGGATGGTGGGGTCGGTAACGACACGGGCGACGTTATCCAAGCCGATGTAATCAGGGAAACCGGGCTGCATCACCTCACGGGTTTCGCCCTCGCCTGTTACAAAGTTACCGCGTTCTGCACGATAAACCTTATTATTCTGCAAATTCGTTAGGGTATCGGTAGCCGCATCATAATTCCAAGCGGACTGCAACTGCTTAGCCTCTTGCGCTTCAGCGATTCCCAATCGAGTAATTTTAATCGTATTTGAATCGGCATTAATTGCGATATTTTGCAGTGTTTCGGAAAAGCGCAGCGCTCCCCCCGGCGGAAGTCGATTAAACCCATCCAGCGTGGTGGGAATGCCATTATCGTCGCGCACGCCGAGTGAAACATCACCCGGTGCAACCTCGGTTAAGCCTTCCTGACCGGGGGCATAATAGAAAGTTTTACCGGTTGAATCGACCAACCAAAACCGGAAATCTTCCTGCGCATCCGACCGATAGACATAAACTTTATAGGTCGGCGCACCTTCCGGCGCATATGTTTCGGCTTTGCGGATGTCAATTACCTGCTGTTTACTCAAAAGATGTCCATCGCCATAGTTGGTAAAAGCTACGACGACGGAATAACCTATCGGGTAAACCACCAATAAGAACATACCGGCCAAAGCAGGAACAACCCAGCGCCACGGATACAAACGTTCACTGAGGAAAACAACGTTCGCTGCAACTGTAAAAAGCAAAATGCCGATTGCAAGAACCGGCGAGATATTGCCACCTAATGCGAGCGCGAGTTGTATAACGATTACATCAATAATGCCCAGAATCACAATTCGCGCGATGAGGCCTTTGATAGACGACATAAATACCCCCTCTCAACAGAATAAAACTACACCTGTTTCTTGTGATTTCTATTTAACCCACATACCGAATCCGTCTAATTAAAACTACGTCTATAAAGGATGGTCACAAACAAATATTGATTTTTATAAAATGAGGTCGAGTGGCACTGCCTACCCGACCTCAGTCATTTCACCGAAAATCAGCGAACTAGATTAGCTAGCAGATTTGGCGATTTCGGCACGGATCGCTTCAGCAGCATCTTGCAGTGCCTTATCGGGATCTTCTTTTTGCTGGTAGATCAGGGTGATTGCGTTACCCCAAGCAGTCCAGACCGAGGCCATCTGAGGAATAGCAGGCATCGGATCGCCGTTAGCGACCGAGAGGCTGAAGTCCTTCAGGTCTTGATCGTCAATGGTACCGGCCAGAGGTGCCCATGCCGGAACAAAAGGAACCGCATCATACAGTTCTTGCATACCATCATCGGTCGCAACAAAGTCGGTCAAGAAGGATTGAGCCAACAGGAGGTTCTTGCTGAAAGCATTCACCATGAAGCCCTGCGCACCAACAAATGGGCGGGGAGTTTCGTCCATGGTGGGGATAGGCGCAACACCATAAGGAATGCCAGCGGTACGAATGTCACCCAATGCCCACGGGCCGGTAATCCACATACCCAGCTTGCCAGTGGTGAAAAGAGCTTGAGCTGCACCGTAGTCGACCGCGTCGCTGAATACGCCAGCCTTGACCAAACGATCCAGTTCTTGACCGGCCTTCAGCGCACCAGCACTGTCGATACCGACATCATCGGGGTTGTAGTTACCTTCGGCATCGCGACCGAAAATGTAACCGCCGAAACCGGTCAACAAGGCTTCGTGATGGTAGGGATCACCCTTCGGAATGGCGATACCCGATTCAGCCTTGCCATCGGCAACCAACTGCTCGGCCAAAGTAATTGCATCTGCCCATGTTGCGGGAACTTCCTCAACCAGATCAGTGTTGTAGTACAGAGCTACAGCTTCGGTCAAGTACGGGAGGCCGACCAGCTTGCCATCATAGGTGAAGGCATTCAAGGCAACCGGATCGAAATTAGCAGCAAGTTCTTCTGGCAGTTCTAAGGGGGCAATCAAGCCGTTGCCATAGAGCAGACCAACCCAGTCATGTGCGCCAACGATCAGATCGGGGCCTTCACCAACGGGACCTCCCAACTGGAGGTTGTTGCGAATGTCACCGAAAGCCATAACCTGAACACGCACCGGAATTTGATACTGTTCGGTGAAGGCAGCGGCAATGGCTTCAATCGCGGGTTGACGACCCGCATCTGACCAAATCGTGAGAGTACCTTCGGTCGAAGGCACAAAGGCCTCGGTAGGAACAGCCGTAGGGTCTTGAGCGAGAGCCGATCCCATACCGCTTAAAACCAAGACAGCTACGAGAAGTAAGCCTAACAGTTTGCGAAACTTCATTTGGTTTAAATCCTTTCCTTTAACAATCTACATATCACTCAATTAGGATATTTCATATCAGTCATATTCAACCATAGGTACTATAGCCTCGCCAGTGACTTTCAGCAAGCACGAGAGGCGACTTTTGACACATTCTCATAATGCAATATGCACAAACAGCACCCATTATTGATAATGCATTACATTATTGTTTTAAAGGAGATGAAACCAAAAAGGCTTCGTTGATTTACGAAGCCTTTTGATAATATGCCTAATGGGTGCCGATTAATGGATACGAGAGTAAGGCGCTTGTTTTTGAGTTACACGCCAGTAATCTTGAACAGCACTGATACTAAGCGCTTCAGTCCAATCAAAAACGTATTCCAACATTTGTCGCACGAGACGAATACCCTGTGTAATTTCTCCTGCCCGATGTACAGAGTTATGCAAAGTGTGACAAACAGTGACCAAATCGCTATCCGACAAGTGAGAATAACGGGCTGCTATGAAAGCCAGCGCCTCATCCAATTCAAGATGATAATAGTCTTCAATCAAATCCGGTGGCGCAAGCTGCACTAAGTCAACATGATAACGCTCATTTAAGGATTGGAGCATAGTCGTTCTCAATTCGAACAACGACTCTTGCAAAGCAATCATGTGTTGATGGACGCTTTCGGTCAAATCTTGCAGCAAATCGACCGGAGTGTCATCCATAAGCACTTTATGCTGAATAAAGGCTTCGAGGCGAACGGAAGATTGTTCTGCCACGCAATTTTCCAAAAGTTCTTCGATTTCGGAGCGGACGCTGTTTTTTTCGACGAGCGCCAACAATTCCATTACCGCCGATTTATCCAACATTTGATTGAGCCTCCGGTGGGCATAACCGACGTAAATATTCCCACGTATAGATACCGGTATGATGTCCGTCATCCCACGAAGGCTGGAGCGCGTAATTACCGACGAGATCGAGCGATTCAATTGCGTATGAGCGTTTGGGTTTTAAAACCAGAATATTCTCAGGATCGTACTGCGAACTCATGAACTGGTGACCGCCACGGCATTCGACACATGGGCAGGCTTCACGTAGCTGTGACAAAGGATACTGACAAGAACGATCATCCCCCCACTGAATTTCTAAATATCCAGCATTCTTATTGAGGGTTACAGATTTAGGGCGATTTACCGTCATTAGCACTCCAACGGGATGCCGCTGAAACTGGTGAAGCAGCACGTTCGGCGGCCTGTTCAATCCAGCGATCTTTCTTAATTCGGGCGGAAGTGATGCGCACACCGGTTAGTTTATCGGCGAGTTGATCCGCATCTTGACCTGCAAGCTGCACAAATGTTTGTATACCGAGCGTATTCAATGCACGCTCAAAAGCAGGGCCTATACCATCGATTTCTGTGAGAGGATCAGGTGTACTTTTGGGTGGCGTAGTGTTACGCTTGATCGGTTCGGGCGTTGATTTGACTGGTGCCGATTTCTCTTGCTGCTGACTGAGCCACCACTGGGTAAAGTAATAGCCAATCATCAAGATCAGTATCACCCTGAATATGCGCCGCATGTTCACCTCCCACGTATTGAAGCAGACTTATGAAAAGATACCACTTTCCAGCTACTCATTCCAGTGTAACATGAGAGCCACCGTTTTACCGTTGATATATCGCCTGACCTTGCAGCACCCGTTACGTCTGATACAATCTCGGTAGCACTGCTGTTACTTTTTGGCAGTTATGCAAGTAGATTTACGGAGAATGCTAATGCGTTTACGCTTAATTCCCTTCGCAGTACTCATGGTTTTATTGGCGGCCTGCCAAGGACAAACCGAAAAAGTAGTACTGGTTGTTACTGCCACGCCTATGCCGACTGAAGCGACCTCGACTAATGCTGCGACGGACACGAGCGCCCCAGCAGCCGCAAGTGCGACCCCAATACCGCCAACGCCTTCTGCCACCGAAACGCCAAACATTCCGCCAACATTAGATGTTCGTCCAACGGCTACTTTGGGACAGATTCAAGTGGCAGAAGCGGTATTTGAGCATGGGCGCATGTTCTGGATACAACCCCGACAGCAGATCTGGGTGCTATATGATGATGGGCAAGGCAGCGGCAAATGGGTAGTTTATGACGACAAATACACGGACGACGAGCCAGAGATTGATCCAAACATCGTTCCACCGGAGGGGAAATACCAACCAACCCGTGGATTCGGTAAAATTTGGCGTGATACACCTGAAGTTAAGGACAAACTGGGATTTGCTATTACGCCCGAATTCGGGTATGTCAGCAATTACGAGTATTACCCCGGCGGACAAGTGAATGCTCAAGGTACATGGCAAGCTGGCCCCGGCTACCACATCTTATTCAGCCTATATAACGAAAAGTTCCAGTTCAATGAAGTTGATGGAACATGGAAGAAACTTTAGCCGCTTAATCAGTCGCGTGGGGGTAGCTTATGAAAACATTGCGGCAATGGCAACTTGAACCCACTGACCCATACTGCTTACATATCGCGGCAGATGCAAGGCTAAGTGCAACGGATTATCGCGATGATCAAATTTGGGAAGTTGTACCCGGTAAAGGAGAGTCCCCTGCGTTAGCGATACAAACCCGCTACGGCGGACGGGCGGGACTGGTCAGCATTGTGCCGATGTGGCTGCATGATGGGCGTTCAATTTACCAAGCGCAAGCTTTCACCCGCCCTCCCCGACTCACACGGTTCGCCCCCGCATATTTGTGTTTTGAAGCAGCGTTGACACCGTATTTGGGTTTGCTAACCGAATATTGGGTGATGGAAAGCCACGCTGTTGGCATCCGGTTTACGTTAGCGAACAACCACACTGAACCTCTTACGGTTGAACTCGACATGATTGGGTTTGTGGGAATCAATAATAAAGAACAACGACCACTTCCAGTAGTAGGGTTCAAAAACGCACTGAGTTTAGGACGCATCGGCAATTTGCAACCCGTCATTATGCTTGAAGATGGTAGCAGTGAGAACGAACCACCTGCAAGTGCAAAGCTCAAGCAAGTGTTGACGGTAGAAGCGGGTAAAACCGCGCAGACCCGACTCGTCCATGCTGGACTTGGAGACGCCAAGCTTTCGGCAGCACTGGCGCAAAAATGGCTTAAAGTCGATTGGGCAGCCGCATTCGCTAAAATTGAAACGGCTGCACAAGCGATCCCCGATATTGAAACAGGCGATATACAACTCGATACGACAATCGCATTTGCCTATCAAGCGCTGGTGCAAAGCTTTTTGAAGCCGACTGCCAGCCTACCTCAAGCGTCATTTGTCGCCACACGCGAGCCGGGGCGAGGCACAAATACCAACGATAAGGGATGGAATGGGCAGTCCCCTACACTTGCCTACTTAAATAGCTTGGGTATCGCCAACATCAGCCCTGAATTAGCAGAGGCTGTCATTCGCAATTATCTGGCAGTGCAGCAAGACGATGGCTGGATTGATAACAAACCGGGTCTTGGTGGGCAAAAACAGGGTTCCTTATGTATACCTGTTTTAGCGCGCCTCTCATGGAGCATTTTCCAATATACAGAGGATAGTCAATTCCTACGGGATGTGTTCCCCGGCCTCCAAAAATTCTTTCAACGTTGGTTGCAAGCTGATCTTGACCGTGATGCTGATGGACTTCCAGAGTGGCAGCAAGAGGTTCAAACAGGCTATGTTTTCACACCAACTTTTGCCAGTTGGCAAGCATGGGGAGAGGGGGCAGATATTCGCACGGTCGAAGCACCTGACCTGATCGGATATCTGCTTTCGGAAGCCAAGAGCCTACGAGAAATCGCTTATTATTTGCGCGATGAAGTAGCTGACCAGCATTATACTGAACACGTTAATAAGCTAGAAACCGCATTAGAAAGCTTATGGGATAACGATTTAGGACGATACGCTTACCGCGACCGTGATACACATCGGACACTCAAACGAGTTGATCTTATTAAAGATGCTCGCGCCATGGATGAATTACTGCCAGCGGAAAAAATCGATCCGCCTAATCGCCTGATCGTCAGAATATCTGGCGGCGTGAACTTACTACCGAAAATGTCGCTCAAGCTAGACGGGTTTGATGGTGACGGTAACACCATTAGCGAGAGTGCAACCGGAGACAACTTCGTCTGGGCAGGTGGACGGGGTGTCTATACCAGCCAAAAAGTCTATTCACAGATTGACCGTATTACGCTCGTTGGACTCAGCCGGGTGTATCGGGTCGATGTCCATACCGTAGATACGACACGCCTCGACATCAACACACTTTTGCCTTTATGGTCAGCCAGTGTGCCGACTGACCATGTGAGTGCGCTTATATCCACGATTAAAGACTCTAATCACTTCTGGCGAGCATCCGGCATTTCGATGAATTCTGCTCAGGATGCAAATTATGATCCGGCTAATGCTGAAGGCAGCGGCGGGGTATGGTTATATTGGCTGACGTTAATCGGTGAAGCGCTGATCGAAGCTGGAGACATACAAAGCGCAACTGAACTCATACAACGAATTATGGATGTTCAAACACAAGTTCTTAAAACCACCAAACAGTTCAGTGAATTTTATAACAGCGATAAGGTAATAGGATTAGGCGAAGGGTCGAACGTGGCTGGTATTGTGCCACTACATCTATTGATGCGAGTGCTTGGGATTCGGATTATTTCAAGCACAAAGGTATGGGTCGGTGGCACATTTGCATGGGGTAAACCCGTGATCATACGGCAGCACGGTATTGGGGTTGAACGTAACACAAAAGAAACCAAGATAACCTTCCCGAATGGAACTGTTAAGATCGTCAGTGGTGATAGCTGGCAGGAAGTGACGAACACGAATGCCTGATGGCACGAATCATGATTTCATCTTCCGTACCACGTCGGATGGCATCTTAACGGCCAATAATCAAGGCACTATTGAGCGGGTTAACCCCGCAGCAGCAGCGATGCTGGGAATCACGATTGAAGGAGCTGTTGGTCAGCAAGCAGCGATCCTATTTCAACAAAATCCCAGTCTTTTGAACTTATTTACGAGAGACGGTGAGCAAACACTTAACGTCCGGCTGCCGAAACGGCGGTTAGCCATCGGCGTAGCGAACACAGAGACCAGCGGAAGCCGCACTATTTTGCTACAGGACATCACCGAGAAACAGGAATTTGAGTCGCGCCGTGAAGTTCTTGTATCGACTATGGCTCATGATTTACGAAATCCTATTTCAGCAATCGGTGGGTTTGCAGAGCTGATCGAAAAGTTTGGGCCGCTTAATGAGCAACAGCAAAAATTCACTATACGGATTAAGCAAACTGTTTCCAAACTCTATGATGTTGCAGGCTCACTCGTTGATCTAGCGTGGATTGAAGCGGGAATGCCGCTAGCACACCGACCGATTAATATGATGTTACTCATTGAAAAAGTGGTGAATGATCTGTCTGATATGGCACAAGAGCACCAAGTGACATTTGCGACATCGGTGCAGAATCCACTGCCGACCGTGATGGGGGATCAATCGCGGCTAGAAATCGTTATTCGCAATTTACTGCACAACGCCATTTTATATTCTCGACCTGAAACACCAATCGCTGTTCACTCGTGGGGTGACACAAACGAGTTATACTTTAGTGTAGCTGATCGTGGCATCGGAATTGCGGATGAGGAAATCGAACTCATTTTTGACAGGCTTTACCGCTCAAAAGACGAACAAATACGCGAACTACCGGGTGGTGGCTTAGGGCTAACGATGGCAAAAACTATTGTGAAACGTCATGGTGGTGATATATGGGCATCCAGCAATTTGGGTGTTGGCAGCACGTTCACCTTTGTTCTGCCAGTTGTAAAGCAAGAGTCATAACCCACATTTAATTGAATCGTGGTTTCATCATGTATAAAGTCAAAATCACCCTGCCCGCGACTGTGACAAACCTCGGTCCTGGACTCAACAGCCTCGGACTAGCAGTTGGCTTATATACCACGATTGAAATCAGCCGCCGCAGTGATGAGCAATTGATTGTCGAAACAGAGGGCGAAGGCGCAGGACGCTACGGCATGGGGTTGCGGCACCCAACCGCACTCGCAATCATGCGACTGTTCCAAAAGCAGGAAAAAGCCATTCTGGGCTTGAACATCAAAGTCAGCAACCATATCCCTTTGAATAGTGGGCTGGGTGCAGAGGCGGCATTCTGGATAGCGGGTGCCATTGGCGCGAACAATCTGATGAACGGTATTTACAACCGGACGCAAATTTTAGAGATGTCAGCGCTCATCAGTGGTCTGACCAGCCAAGTCGTGACGAGTATTATGGGCGGCTTGACGGCCAGCTTCACGAGTGGGGAACAAGTCATTTACCGCGCGTTACCGGCATCGTCGTTACATGTGGTGATCGCACTACCACAACTCAAACAATATAACGCAGAAGGTGCGAAAGTTAAGCCTGACCGTGTGCCACTCAGCGATGCATTGTTTAACCTCAGCCGTGTGCCGCTACTCGTAGAGGCTCTGCGCGTGGGTGACTTGCAACTAATCGGGAAGTTGATGGATGACCGACTGCATGTGCCGTACCTCAAACCACAGATCAACGGGTTTGACCACGCGAGTGAGATGGCACGACGTGCAGGTGCCCTAGCCGTAAGCCTGAGCGGCGACGGTCCGGCGTTGGTGGCATTTGCCGAAAATAATCATAAACAAATTGCAACAACACTCGAACTCGCCTTTGAAAACAGCGGCGTGAAAGCGAGAACGTGGGTTGTACCGATTGATACACAGGGCGTCGTCATCAGTGTATCCGGCACTTAAAAGACGCATTCCTCTGTTCATCTTTCTAACTCGAAACTAATCCGATGAGCGCATACTATTTTGCGTTTCGTCACAAATTTATACAGAAAGAAGTGGCATATGTTCGGTAGACGCAGTCGACGCGGTGAGCCACAAGAAAAAGCGGAAGTTCCTGATATTCCAATGAACTGGCGGCGGTTGTTCCGCTATTTGGGGCCGTACAAACGCCAGCTCATTATCGCAATTGCGGCGCTGATTTGCAGTGCAGTACTCAGCTTAGTGTTTCCCGGAGTCATCAGCAGTGTAGTCGATTCGGTACTGACGCCCAAGAATACACAACTGCTTGATCAAATTACGCTAGCCTTACTGTTCGTGTTCTTTCTTCGGTCGCTTACATCGCTGATTGAAAATTATACATTGAACTACATTGGCGAACGCATCCTGATCGATTTGCGATTGCAAATTTATGATCACCTGCAAACGCTTTCACTCGGTTTTTTTGCGGGACGACGAGTCGGCGAATTGATGTCACGCCTCTCAAACGATGTTGGGGTCATGCGGACGGTACTGACCAGCAACATTAATGTACTCATTGAGCAAACGATTATCATGATTGGTGCCATCGTCGTGATGATCGTGCTCAACGTACGTTTGACCTTTTTCATACTCGTTTTGACACCGTTTATCATCGGGTTTGGTGCCGTTTTCGGAATCTTCCTGCGTCGCATCAGTACGCAAGTGCAGGATGAATTGGCTGGAGCAACGGTTGTAACAGAGGAAGTACTCCAAAATATACGCGAGGTGAAAAGTTTTGCACGCGAATCGTATGAGGTGAGCCGTTATCAAACCGCTATTGGTAAAGCTTTCAGTGCTGCTATTCGTTTACTGAGAGTCCGGTCGTTATTTGGCCCGCTGATTGCATTTCTTGGTTTCGGATCGCTAGCTATGATTTTGTGGTTCGGCGGGCGTGAGGTGATTGATGGACGATTAAGCGGTGGACAATTGATCGGCTTTTTAGTATATGGCATCACTGTTGCCGGAGCACTTGGATCGTTGGTGAATCTATACACATCAATTCAAGAAGCTCTGGGGGCGACGAAGCGCGTCTTTCAAATTCTTGATACTAAGCCCGATGTCACCGATATACCGGATGCGAAAACATTCGGACGCGCCGAAGGGCGGATTACTTTTAGTGATGTGAGCTTTAGTTACGACGAGCGGCAGGAAGTGCTGCACCACATTAATCTCGACATCGCACCTGGGGAAATTGTCGCACTCGTTGGGCCAAGCGGAGCGGGGAAAAGCACGATCTTCAACCTGATCCCACGATTCTATGATCCTAGTGAAGGCGCAGTTCGCATTGACGGTATTGATGCGAAAACTGTTACACAAACGAGCTTACGCCAGCAAATTGGCATTGTGCCGCAGGAAACACTGCTTTTTGGCGGTACCATCCGCGAAAATATCCGCTACGGGCGACTGGATGCAACCGAAGGCGAGATTGAAGAGGCGGCTAAGGCAGCAAATGCCCATGATTTCATCATGGAACTACCCGATAAGTATGAGACCATCGTCGGCGAACGCGGAATCCGCCTGAGTGGTGGACAGCGCCAACGTGTAGCAATCGCCCGTGCTTTGCTCAAAGATCCGCGCATTTTACTGCTTGATGAAGCCACATCAAGCTTGGATTCGGAAAGCGAGCATCTGGTACAGGAAGCACTCACACGGCTGATGCAGAACCGAACCACGGTCATTATTGCCCATCGCCTAAGCACGATCAATGTCGCACACCGAATTGCGGTGTTAGACAAAGGCGCGATACTTGAACTCGGTACACACGATGAACTGATGATACTAAATGGATTGTATGCCAGGCTATACAGTATGCAGTTCCGCGAGGATTTGTCTCTCACAGAGAATGCAGCAACACCAAAGTAAAACAACCGGATGAATGACGAAACGATCATTAACCTCGGCATCGGTGCGGCAGCCCTTATTACAGGGCTTGCTGTCTATGCCGTACGGCGGCTTGGGCGCCGCAGAATGGCGGCGATTCCGGTCGTCGTTACCACGATTGGGCTGCTGGTAATGAGTTTCTTGTTCTGGTATACCCACCGACCGCTACCAACTTCCATCGAAACAAGCGTCTTTAGCGGCATTACCTATAGGCGTGAGATTTTGGATGGGCCAATCGTTGTGCATATTCTGCAAGTTGATTTAGATGCGCCGAATATCCGGTTTATGGTAACACCGAAACAAGCAGTCGGTAATTATGTGCTTTCAGCAAAAACGACATCCCAATTTTTAGCTGAATATCAGTTGCAAGTCGCATTTAATGCTGATTATTTCGACCCGTGGCGTGATTACGGCATCTTTAACTACTATCCGCATGTTGGGGACGGCGTTAATGTACGCGGGATAAGTGTCTCACAAGGCGATATTTATACAGCCGGTTATGCACCACCAGAAAACACCAAAACGTTGTATCTGACTGAAGACAATCGGGCCTCATTCGAGTTACCGGACAACCCCATTTTCAATGCTGTTTCGGGTAATATGATGCTGGTGGTGAATGGTGAAAAGACGCCTATCGAAACAAGCAACGACTACTTAACAGGCAAACATCCTCGTACTGCTGTAGCACTTGATGTTAACCAGCAGACTCTTATCGTCATACTGGTGGATGGGCGGCAGCCCAATTATAGTGAAGGGGTTACTATTCCAGAATTGCAAGCACTCATGATAGCAAACGGTGGCTACAATGCGCTGAACCTCGATGGAGGTGGTTCAGTAACCCTGGCAGTTGAAGGGGAAAACGGGAAGCCAATTGTACTTAACTCGCCCATTCACAACCGCATTCCGGGACGAGAACGCCCAATTGCTAATCACCTTGGCATTTTCGCATTACCTGTTGGAGGATAGGATGTCTTTAGTAGGTCAACAGGTTCTGGTTACCGGCGCGACCGGTTTCCTCGGTGGGGCACTAGCGATGCGTTTGGCACAAGACGGTGTACATGTCAAAGCGCTGGCACGGCAACCTCAAAAAGGCATGTTCCTCAGCAAGCAACCTAACATCACGTTGGTCGAAGGTGATATTACGGATGCTGAACGCATGAAGCAAGTGATGCAAGGCTGTTCAATTGTGTTTCATGTCGCGGCGGCATTGGGCGGCACTCTGCAAAAACAGCATCATATCAACGTCGACGGTACAAGGAATGTCATGCTGGCAGCAGCAGATGCAAAAGTAGATCGGGTTATCCACGTCAGTTCAATCGCGGTTTATGGTTATCACTACAACGAGGATATTACCGAAAACTTCGACCAAAAGCCGGATAAAGTGCCCTACAACATCACCAAGTCGCAGGCCGAATCAGTCGTGCGGGAAATCGGCAAGCAACATCATGTTGATTACAGTATTATCCGTCCGGCAATGATCTATGGCCCACGAAGTAATGCGTGGACAGCAACGATGTTCAAAATAGCCAAATTAAAACCAACTCCATTTCTCGGTAACGGGCATGGTTTTACCCATCCAATTTATGTTGATGACGTGATTGATCTGATGATTATTTTGGCTACGCATCCGGCAGCAAGTTGCGAAGCTTTCAACTGTGCGCCTGACCCTGCCCCATCATGGCGCGAGTTTCTCAATGGCTATTCGCGTTTGGCAGGGCATAATCAGTGGCTGGGTCTTCCTCCGTTCATTATGCGCCCGATTGCCCCTATCATTGAAACGATTTTCACACTTCAGGGTGAACCACAAGAAGTACCCACATTGGTTAACTTCATTCAAGCGAAAAAGACATACAAGATGACTAAGGCACGAGAACTGCTCGGTTGGCAACCTCGTATGCCGCTACAACAAGGCATCGACTCGTGCGCACCGTGGCTGCGGGAAAAAGGCTTGCTGAAATGAGCGATATTTTGACGTTGTTGGTACTCGGTACCGTATTAGCAGCACTACTGCTACTCGGCTGGTGGCTGCTCATTGCTAGCGAGGGCGTGTATCTCGGTCGTTGGATGGTCATTTTCTTATACGACCGATTTGCCCACAAGTATGATGACGTGAAACATTATCACCGTGAATATGAAGAAATGTATATCGCCAAACCGCTGATGGACGCAATCGCACCCCAGGTTGACCCAATGGTGCTCGATGTCGCCACAGGCACAGGGCGTGTACCCTTAGCACTTGCACGTCACCAAAATTTTAAAGGGCATACGATTGGCGTCGATCTCAGTCGCAAAATGCTGCACCATGCAACCGAGAATATCTATCCTTATGAGTCAGCAACGTTTATGTGGTGTCCAGCAGAAACACTACCCTTTCCCGACAACACTTTTGATATAGTTACCTGCCTCGAAGCGCTGGAATTCATGTCGAATCCCACCTCAGTGGTTAAAGAAATGGTGCGAGTGCTGCGTCCCAGCGGTCTGCTGCTTACCAGCCAGCGAGTGAATACCAAACTTATGCCCGGCAAAACATGGACAAGCCAACAACTCCAAGAAGTTTTGAAAGAAAGTGGTATTGTCGAGGCTAAAGCACAAATATGGCAGGTTGATTACCGTAAAGTGTGGGGACGGAAAGCAGGGGCAACATTCTCGAAGGGCGTAGTGCCACTTGAAAGTATTTTATGCTGTCCCCGCTGCGGTAAGGATAAGTTCATGCACCCGGATGATGGTTCATGGCTATGCGAACATTGCAAAGGACGAGCAATGGTTAGCACTGATGGCGTCTTCGAGCTTTATCCTCTCTATTAACCTCACTCACTGAACTTGCTAAGCGCCTTAAATTTGCTACAATGCAGCCAGAAACAGGGGTGTGAACACACAACATATGCCTCTCTGCGTATCTATTTGAGGAATAACGATCTTGAAGCGACTGCCCCATGAACACGCGCACTTGATTGAACAAGCTATTCAAGCGGCACAACACGCCGGTGACTTGCCGCTATTTGAAATACCCTCGATTGAAATTCGTCCACCTAAAAAAGCCGAACAAGGGGATTATGCTTCGGCGGTTGCGATGCAGATTGCGAAACCAACAGGTAAAAATCCGTTCGACGTCGCTTCGATCATCGTTAATCACCTGCCGAAAGCGGAATTTATTCATTCTGTCGAAGCCATCAAACCGGGCTTTATCAACTTCCGACTGAGTGACTCGTGGCTGCAAACGCAGGTCGAAAACCTCATCAGCGAAGGCGAAAATGTATTCGCGCTTGAGTTAGGCAAAGGCAAACGGGCGCAGGTCGAATTTGTCAGTGCAAACCCAACTGGGCCTCTGCACGTCGGGCGGAGCCGCGGCGCAATGGTTGGCGATACCATGGCACGCATTTTGGAAGCGGTGGGTTACAGTGTTGAACGTGAATACTACTTCAACAATGCCGGTGTGCAGATGGTTAACCTCGGCAACAGTATGCGTGTTCGCTATTTAGAAGCTTTGGGTTTGCCGGTGCAAATTCCGGCTGAAGATGATAAAACGTTTTATCAGGGTGAGTATCTCAAGGACTTTGCTAAAGATTTGGCTGCCGAAAAAGGTAACTCGCTTAAAGACGCGGACTGGAAACCATTCAAAGAATATGCCGAAAACCGTATGTTTGAGGTCATTAAAGCGACCTTGAAACGGGTGAATATCAAGCATGACGTGTTCTTCAATGAAAACAGCCTATTCGAGTCCGAGGCGGTTTGGGAAACACTTGCCGCACTTGAAAAGGCGGGGCACATCTACGAAAGTGCCGCGCGTGAAAATGCGGACGCGGAAGAACTTGAAAAGAGCAAGGACTTTGCACCCGCTAAGTGGTTCCGTAGTTCAACCTTTGGCGATGCCGAAGACCGTGTCGTTGTGAAAAATGACGGCATTCCGACCTATACCCTGCCGGACATTGCTTATCATGTTAACAAAATCAAGCGCGGCTTCGATTTGCTGGTCAATATTCTGGGAGCAGACCACGGCGCACAATACAAAGTTGTGCAGTACGGGGTGCAGGCGCTCGGACTAGATCCGTCAATTATCAATGTGGTGATCATTCAGTTGGTACGGATGATACGCGACGGTGTAGAAATGAAGATGAGCACCCGACGCGGTGATATTGAAACATTGGATGAACTCATCGACCTGACCAGCCCTGATGTCGTGCGATATATTTTGCTCGCGCGAAGCGCAGATTCACATCTGAATTTTGACCTCGATCTGGCGGTCAAGCAAAGTAATGACAACCCTGTCTATTATATTCAGAATGCTTACGTGCGCTGCGCCGGTATTTTTCGTGAGGCGGAAGCACGAGGCCTAACGGACGAAGGCGCGGATATTTCATTATTGGGGGCAGCGGAACTTCGATTCTTGCGGAAAGCACTCGAACTCGGTGAAACGCTTGAAGTTGCGGCAACAACGTTAGAACCGCACCGAATTGCGTTCTATGCTCATGAACTCGCCAGTACTTTTCATCCGATTTATGATGAAGTACGGGCACTGCATGGCGATGTACCGCCGGAACTCGCCAAAGCACGATTGCGCTTTTACCGTGCAGCACAGGTTGTTTTTAAGCGTGTGCTAACGCTTATGGGTATGAGCGCACCGGAGCGAATGTAACCTAAACGACTTCTAAACTTTATGGCCTGTTGAAAGGAAATCAGTATGGGTCTAAAACCCGATCACTGGATACGTAAAATGGCACTCGAACAGGGGATGATTGAACCCTTTGTGGAAAAGCAGGTGCGTGAAGGTGCTATCAGTTATGGCGTGTCCAGCTATGGCTATGACTTGCGCGTAGCCGATGAGTTTAAGATATTTACAAACGTTTATTCGGCAATTGTTGATCCTAAAAACTTTTCACCTGAATCGTTTGTGGACTTTAAGGGTGATGTATGCGTCATTCCGCCCAATTCATTTGCGTTAGCACGCTCAACCGAATACTTCCGTATCCCGCGCAAAGTATTGACGGTTTGTGTAGGCAAAAGCACCTATGCACGCTGCGGCCTGATTGTTAACGTAACGCCGTTTGAGCCTGAGTGGGAAGGTTACGTGACACTCGAAATCAGCAACACAACTCCCCTTCCAGCGAAAGTATATGCCAACGAGGGTTTGGCTCAGGTATTATTCTTCGAAGCGGATGAAGAATGCGAAATTTCGTACGCGGACAAGAAGGGCAAATATCAGGGACAAATCGGGGTTACACCGCCAAGACTATGATTGTAGTGTGACTCAAAGCCAGAGTTGCTAAGGCATTGAATTTAGATTTCGCATGATGTAGAATATTCTGAACGGGCTGTTAGCTCAATTGGCAGAGCATTGCATTTACATTGCAAGGGTTATAGGTTCGAGTCCTATACGGCCCAATTATACAAACGCATACTGAGATAGTATGCGTTTTTGTTTGCTTTTTCAAACGAACCAATTGATAGTTTTGTGTAACAAATTGTTGCGTTACTCATTCTTTTCGGCTATGATTATAATCATATTGTTACATTCTCGTTTGTTTCAGGTATAAAAACCATTAGCATAGTCAGGACAAACACGATGGTCATGGTTCAAGACAATCGCCAAATACTCATTGTCGAGGATGACGAAGATACTGCTGAAGTGGTTTGCACCCTGTTGAACGAAGCCGGATACAATGCGGTCTCTGTTGATCGTGGAGAAGCGGCGCTAAGCGAAATTGCGTCTACATCACCTGATTTGGTGCTACTGGATCTCAATTTACCTGACATCAACGGTCTTGATGTCTTAAAGCAAGTACGGGAACGTTCATTCTTACCCATGATCGTACTCAGTGGATTCGCTAAAGAACGCGATAAAGTGAACGCACTTGAAGCAGGTGCAGATGATTACCTCGCGAAGCCATTCTCTCCTGATGAACTAGTGGCGCGAGTCAAAGCCCTGCTGAGGCGCATCAACTGGACGCCTCAACCGGAAACCAAATTAACCGTTCGGCAGCTTGAACTCGACATTCCGCGCCGACATGCGTTCATACGCGGACAACCGCTTCGACTTACACCGATTGAATATGGGCTACTTGTTACCTTAATGCGAAATGCTGGTCAGATCGTAACCCATGACGAATTACTAAGTGGTGTGTGGAATGAAAAGTATCTTGGCGATTACTCTGTTCTGCGTGTAAATATTTCACGACTGCGCCAGAAGATTGAGCTTAATCCACGTCATCCTGCCTATATCGTAACCGTCCCCGGTCAAGGCTACCGGATGCCTGCATAGAGCCCCTTCTTTAAACGACATTACTACCCAAGCACTAAACAACTTGATTGGCAAATCAAGTTTGTTTGTGCTACGCTTGCCTCAACTGGTTTTTAAATTATGCTGAGCTAAGGAAGATATTGTGCCCGGAGATTATGGGATATTAGCGCCCATTTATGATACGGTGGGGATGGCAAATTATGTCAGTGCAGTAACGCCCCGCCTCATTGATTTCGCTCAACGAATTGACTGGCTCGGACGTCGAATTGTGGTGTTGGGCTGCGGCACCGGTGGCGCAATCGAATACCTTGCACAGTATCCGTTCACCATAACGGGCGTAGATAGCACGCCTGAGATGTTAGAAATTGCACGTCGTAAGCTAAATGAAGCAGGTGGCAGCATCAAATGGCTGCAACTGGATATGCGCGATACCGGCAACCAAATCATGCAGTCCGATATGGTGCTGGCGCTTAATGTGATGAACGAGCTTAACAGCCTCCGTGATCTTGAAGCAGTCTTTGCGACTGCGCACAAGATACTGGAAGCTGGTAAACTATTCATCTTCGACATGACTACCTTGCAAGGACTCACGCAAAGTGGCGAAAGCAACGAAAATCTTCTGTATGATGCGACTGATACGCTGAGTGTGTTTAGTACGTCAGAGTATGACTTCGAGCGACAAATGCAAACGCTGCGGTATATCATCTTCCGTCAACAAAATGGACAATGGCAACGCTCGGAAGCACGGCGCATCCTGAGAGCATTCCCAGTGCAGGCGGTGGCGTCACTTTTGCAGCGCAATGGTTTTCAAATCCGAACGATCTTAAACAGTAAATTAGAAGGATACGAACCCGGTGTTTCGCGCGCCGAGAAAGTCGTATTCGTTGCCGAGAAACAATCTGCATGAACATGACACTAGACACTGAAAAACTTCAACTCCAAGTCGACCGTGAACATAACGGTTTACGATTAGCCACAGTTTTACTATTCTTAATCGTGGGTGTTGTTATATTCCTCATCGCTAATACCCTGATCGTCAGTGAGGGGTTGAATTTGCTCGCCGCGATTATCGCCTTTGCAGTCGCAGCACTCACCACCCGTTTTGCCGAGCCGATGCTTAAGCGAATATGGCCGAGTAAGCGGCTGCTCGAAATGGATGCCCAGGGCGCACGACTCATTAACGATAATGCTGTGCAGTCAAATATCACAGCAGAAGCTACCGCTAATGTTCACTACTGGTGCTTCAAAATTCCTCGACGCGGACGTATGCCAAAAGGCTGGTATGTGATCGCCTGTGCATTACAACAGGATGATACTTTTATCGCTACATATGCTTTTGCCTCGCCGGAAAATATGGAGCGGCTCAAAGAGCTAAAGGAATTTACCGAGCTTCACGGCGAAGATAAAAAAGCCAAGGCCGCTAAAGCAGAATCGCTGCGCCTCGCAGGTGAGCAACGGCGTCTGCGGGTGGCTGAGGAACATCGCTGGCATGACGGTGCAGAACTCACCGTGCCGGACTTTGAAGCATTCATCAAACGGTTAAACGGGTTATATGTCCGATGGAATACATAAAACCACTTTTTGCCATAGTCGCCCTTAGCGGACTACTATGTTTGTTTCCCCATGCCCAAGCACAAGACAGTAATCAACTCGTAATAGCTACACCTGTTTCGGGTGAAATCTCCGCAGCAAACACTCAAGCATGGCTGTTTAATGCGGTTGAGGGCGAAGTCCTCTCATTTGCGTTACGGAACGTATCCGGTGATCTCGACCCGCAACTGATAATCACCAACAGCCGAAACGAAACTGTTTTTATCAATGATGATTATGAGTACCCCGAAAGCCAGAATGCACTGCTCGAAGCGGTAACCATACCGCGTACGGATTCGTATACACTGACCGTCAGCGGTGTGGGCAATACGGCGGGACAATATGCGCTCACGATGCTATACGGCTTTAGCCAAACAGCGTGGGATGATAACTTCAATGGCGAGTTAACATGGGAAAACGCGAATACCGAAAGCAGAGCTTTTACAGTAGCCAGCGACAATGGGCAACTTGTACTTGCTATCATCGGAACTGACATAAGAGGCGTAGCGGTTAATCCCCAACAAGACGCCTTTAGAGATTTCTATGCAAATGTCAAAGTGAATGTCAGCAGCGGGCCAGATGGCTGGACCGTGGGTATGACACTACGACAGGTAGATAGTGACAACTACTATTTGCTGAATGTGCGTTCGCGCGGGGAATGGCGATTCATACGGCGTGAAAATGGAACTGATACAACCATTCGGGATTGGACAATTCACCCTGCCCTATCGAATTCGACTGGCAGCTTTACGCTGGGTGCAATGGCAAGCGAGTCAGGGTTTGACTTCTTTTACAACAATGTGCTTTTTGGACGCCTCAGTGATACTGCACTGGCAGATGCCGGAAAAATCGGCTTGTCCATTCAAACTGGAAGTTCAATCAACAGCCAGATTACCGCAGCATTTGATGACTTGATCGTCAGCGTACCGACCTTATCTGAAGGAAAGCGAATTATCCCACAGCGTATTACTGTCGGGCAAGCAGCAGTCGTAACCAGAGATATACAGCGGCAGGGACTTATATCAGCTAGAGGGCAATTATCGCTAACCGTTCCCGAAAGTTTTGTCGAATCATCACGTCCCGGTGTCGAACGTGTTCCGCTGGCACGAGGGGCAACCTACGGTAACATGGCGATGGGTACGACCGTTACATGGGAAGCAACAAGCAACGGTCAAACAGGCTGCGGGTTGGTGTTTAAAGCTAAAGACGATACCAACTATCTGCTGGCGTATATCGACCGCACGGGAGGCTTTGGTGTATCGGAGCGTAAAGGTGACACGTTTAGCCCCGGTATTTTTGCTGAGAAACCCAACTTGACCGGTAACCAACACGCGCTGGTGATTATCGTGCAGGGTGACCAAATTCTCTATTATGTTGACGGGCTTTACAGTGGCAGCATGACTACCGCGACTGAAGCTGGAGCTATTGGTAACGCAGTAATCAACTTCGAACCTATTCGCACCTCTTGCAGCTTTCGAGATACGTGGGTATGGAATTGGGATAATTAATCTGCTGCCAATATCCAGTTACCGTGCTTGACTCGTACTGAATATCAAAAAAGAGGCTTGAACATGCAAACGCTCGAAGCCGCAATACTCCGCACGGTACTTTATGCAGATGTTTTCAACTTCCCAATGACACTTGAAGAAGTGCATCACTTTCTCATCAGCGATAACCCGGTTAGCCTCGAAGCAGTTCAAACTTCGCTCCAACAGTCCAACATCCTCAAAAACTTTATAGAGGTTATCGACAGCTATGTGATCTACACAGGTCGGTCTGAGCTGATCGACCTTCGAAATAGGCGAGAAAGGGCATCACAGCAGCTTTGGCCGCAAGCGGTGGGCTGGGGGCGCTGGTTGGCAGCCCTGCCCTTTGTACGAATGGTGGCACTTACGGGGGCGCTGGCGATGCGAAACGCAGCCGATGGGGATGATGACCTGGATTATATATTAGTGACGACAGCCAAGCGGGTTTGGTTAGCACGGGCGTTGGCGATTGTCGTGGTTAGAATCGGGCGCTTACGGGGTGTCAAAATTTGTCCGAATTACGTCCTCTCGGAAGCGGCGCTCTCACAAACACGGCGTGACATCTTCCTCGCTCACGAAGTTGC
>JAPUDW010000104.1 GCA_027492915.1 Bacteroidota bacterium
TACCAAAGCGGAAGCGGCCTTTGATTTCTTACGCGATCATCCGCAGGATATTGCACTGGTCGATTTTAACCTACCGGGGCGGTCGGGCGCGAAAATCATTCAACAACTGCGCACGCTGCAACCCGACATCGCGATTATTGTTACGCCCCAGCTTTCAGTCAGCGATCAACGCTCATATGGTGTGCAGGGTTCCCTCAATTCACCATTCAGTGCTCGCGATTTACTCCCCCTGCTGCAAAATGCATTAGACGAAACACCGAATGACAGCTTAAGAAATGCGCCACCTCCAGTGATGGGTGGGCAAATGACCACCAGCAACCTCGGTGATCAGAAGCGCATTAAACGGCAGCAAATGGGCACAACCCAAAACCTCGGTGGTGAGCCGATTGAAAATACCAACGAACCATCGCAAACACATCTGCTTGATGTCGAAGAAGATAAGCCACAAACGCGACGACTTGACAATGTTGATTTCCAAGCACCGCCAAAGCCATTTGCCGCAGACAATGAACGTCCTTCGAGTAATCCCACGACCCGGCCTTTTACCAATGACATGGATTACAGTGCGCCACCGCCACGAAAGCCGATAGACCCGTTCAAAACACGGAATTTTGAGGATGAGATTGGCCTCAACGAGTTGCGTCCCCCGAAAACGGAACCCTTGGCACCTATAGCACCACCGCCTTCGGTTCCAGAGGCTGACGGCTACCAGACACGCAACTTACAAGAACAAGCACCCGAAGAACCGCAGTTCGGCACACGGATTTTGCCCGACATTCCGATAGGCAGTGAAGCCGATAGCCCGCAAACAAGACAGCTCGGTCATAACGAACCGTCTGATTACGATTATGAAGATCCGATACAAACGCGCAACTTGGGACGACAGGATGAGTTTGGAACGCGCCAGTTGGATGGCGGCGGAACAACACCCCTGCCTTCCAAACCGCCGGAGTTCTCATCCCTAGACCGCGTTTTGCAAAGCTTCGCCCTTGACGAACCCTTAGCCGACGACATGGATACGCCGTCTGTGCCGACGAAGGATTCGGACGCGCTGCGGCAGTTTATGGCAACCAGTAGTAGTAACGAGGATGCGGGCTTTTTTGATGATGTCTTGGGGGCAATCGAGCCAGATACCTCTGAAAAACCGAAGCAGCAGCGGCAGGTCGATTTCGAGGGTTTGGTAAAGTCAATGCAGCGCAACGAGCCGCAAAGCCGCCTGCCAGACCGACAGCAGCAATTGATGGACTTCGTTCTGACTAGCGGCATGGACTCGGTGCTAGAAGAAATCGAAAAGACCAAGACGGGTAAGCTGCCCAAAGCCGACGACCAGCCACCACCCGAAACGCGACCAGTACTGCGACCCATCACACCGCCGCAGGTACCGCCGAAAAGCAACTTCCAAAAGCTGGCACAAGAAGAACCACCGCTGCCCACGTTGGAAGAAAACGGCACAGTGAGTGACCTACTGGTGGGAATTGCCGATAGCAACTTCAGGGATGTGCTGGCACTACTGAACGACTCACCTTCTGAGTCAAACAACCCAACGCCCCCCCGCATCACTAAAGCGCCAACACCACCACAACTGCCAGCGGTGCAAACAGACAGCCAGTTCCTTGACGATTTCCTACACTCAACGGATGTGGATTCAGAGTCGATACAGGCAACACCACCACGTATACCAATCGACAGAACCTACGATTTCAACTTTGATTATGACGAGGACGAAGGAGCAACCGTTGCCGGCGTAGTACTCCGGTCGACAACTGAAAACACCACAACACCGGGCGAATTCTCACTCGATCAATTGATGTCGGACATCAATGACCGGTTAACAAGCCATAAACTGAAAGTTAGGCCGTTACCGTCATGGGATATGGACACAACGGCTTTCCACGCTCCGATTACCGATGTACCACCTCTAGCATCTAATGAGGGGATGTCACCAAGCAGACGTATGCCTGGAGAGCCGAGTTTCTTGCCCGAAATGTTCCCGGAAGAAGAACCTATCATCCCGCCAGCGTTGCCGGAACTACCAGAGATGGAAGTTGCGGAAGCTTGGACGACACAAGCATCCGAACCCAGTTTGGAAACCATCGAAGAAGTGGATGCCAACGCCGAGACAATGGTCGAAGCCGGTTACTTTGACGAGCCTGAGGTTGAAGAAATACCCGAAGCACCGCCAACCATTGATGCTGATATGTTCTCCGGTATTTTTGACAATGCCGAAGCCTATGACGACCAACCGCGATACGACAGTGAGTCCGAGTCGTCTAACCAGCAGCCGGTTTACGGATGGGATGAACCACTGGTCGAAACTGAAGCAGACGAAGCAAACGTCACCGAATTGTGGAACGAGCCTGAAATCACCGATGATGCTACGCCCCAGTGGATAACCACTGACGTTCAACCAGAAGCCGACATAACACCTGAACCAGAGGTAATGGATGACTGGGATACGCTCGAATCAACACCGATTATTGACGAACCCGTTGCTAAATACGATGACTATCTAGCGCAGCCGGAAACAGTTTTAACAACTGAAATGGTGGAAGATGACTGGGACACCAATTGGGATGTCCCACAAACCATCGAAGAACCGGCAGCGGAAGTTATCAGCAATGAGTGGGATACGGCATCCGAGACAGCAACCATTAGCCTGACCGAAGAAGCTAAGATTGCACAACTAGCGCTTAATTTGACCCAAGTATCATTAGAAGTCAGCGCTGAAGGAACTATTCTAACGCGGGATAACAGCATTATCGCGCTGGCGGGCCACTTGTCGCAGGACGACACGATTGAACTGGCCTCTGTCATCAATAATGATTGGGGAACGGGCGGCCAAGGGGCGCGTCTCCGGTTTATTACGCTGCCAAGTAGTGGTAAAGAGTACATGTTGTATTCGACCGGAACCGAAGACAACCTTATTCTATCGATGATATTCGCAGGTTCGACACCACTACGCGTCATCAGGCAGCAAGGGCAGCGACTCATTAAGGCGCTGGGCGATGTACCCGAACCGGAAATCCGGCTGGCGAACCCCGAAGCACTGGCGCCGAAACGTGAAGTGCAGCCGGTCGAGGAAGCACTTGAACCCTATGCCTATGTCTGGCTGGTGCAAAATCCAGAGCAGCCATTGAGCAGCGCGGTGGCGCAATCCATTAGTGCCGGATTGATGACCCAGTTGAGCGAGATGAATTGGCAAATCGAACAGTTGCAGGTACAGGATGAGTATATCTACCTGCTGGCAAATGTACCGGGTGAGCAACCGTCTTATTCAGTCATCCGCGATTTGAAACAGCGTGCAGCATCGATTGCCCAAAAACAGGATAACGATTTGGCTGACAATAATTTGTGGGCAGATAGCTACCTCGTGTTGTCACCGGGGCGCGAATTAGCACCGGACGAAATCCAAGAATTCATCGACTTTCAACGGATGATGTAAGCCCACGCAATTTTAAACGTGCCGCCCATTTATCAGGCGGCACCAGCCCCCAATTGCCGATCCACAATAAAACGACTACAATTAGCCCAAATGTTCAACAGCACCCTATCTTAAGGATGTCCTATGGCTTCGCGTCCCATGTTTTACATTATCGACGGTTATGCGCTGGCGTATCGCCAATTCTTTGCCCTACCCGTTGCCAGCTTCAGCACCCGCAGCGGCGAACCGACCAACGCGGTTTATGGTTTTGCCCGAACACTGCTGGATATTATGCAGAAAAACGAGCCGCAATATATCGCCGTTAGTTTTGACCGGGGTCTCAGTGGTCGCGAAACATGGTACAGCGAGTACAAAGGTACCCGCGAAAAAATGCCGGGAGAACTGCGGACACAAATTGACCGCATCGCCCAACTGGTAGAGGTATTTAATATGCCGCTGCTGGCGATGGATGGTTACGAAGCCGATGATGTCATTGGGAGCGTCGCCCCACAAGCCGAAGCCCAAGGGGTCGACATTCGGGTGGTGACGGGCGACCGCGACATCCTACAACTGCTAACTGACCATGTAACGGTTCAGTTACCCCGCAAAGGTGAGCCGGATGTCATTTTCGATGTAGCGAAATTCCGCGAAGAATATCAACTTGAACCGTGGCAGTTGGTGGAGTGGAAAGGCTTAGTCGGCGATACCTCGGATAACATTCCGGGGGTAAAAGGAATTGGCGACAAAGGCGCGACCAAACTGCTCCAGCAGTACCAAACGGTAGCAAACATTTATGACCATATTGACGAAATTACCGGCGCGACCCAGAAAAAACTGATTGAGGGAAAAGAGTCGGCGTTTTTGAGCCACCGTCTTGCGACAATCCAAAAAGATGTCCCGATTACACTGAACCTGCAAGCCTGCACCTCACATGATTATGATATACGCAAAGTCGATGAGTTGTTCGGTATATTGGAATTTCGGCAGTTGCGTGACCGGCTGCCAAAAGCCAGCGCCCAAATGAGCCTGTTTGATACCGCCACGATCAGCGATATTCCAGCGGAGGAAGAAAAACGACCGCCTGTTGTTGAAACAGTGATTGTACAAGACGAAGCAACATTGCAAGCGCTAGTTGAAACCTTGAACGCTGCTAAAACAATCAGTTGGGATACTGAAACCACCGGTACTGACCAAATGTCGGCGACACTCGTTGGTATCTCGGTCGCTGTAGATGGCGATAAGGGTTATTACATCCCCGTTGGGCATAAAGATGGTGAACAACTGCCCATACAAACAGTAATGGATGCGCTTCGTGAGCCGCTGAATAACCCTTCAATTGGTAAACAGGGGCATAATGCGGACTATGATCTGATTATGCTTCAACGTTACGGTGTAGATGTAAAGCCAGTTACGTTTGATACCATGATCGCCGAATGGCTGCGCAACCCCGACAGCAAATTCCTCGGCCTCAAAAATCTAGCTCGGCAAGAGCTTGAAGTCGACATGACCGAAATTAGCACCTTGATCGGCACAGGCAAAAAGCAAATTACGATGGATGCTGTGTCGATAGAGCGTGTTGCTCCCTACGCCGCAGCAGACGCAGCGATTACGCACAAATTGGCGGATTTGCTGCGCCCAAAACTCGACGAGCTTAATTTGACCAATTTGTATCAGGATCTGGAACTGCCGCTCATTCCAATTATCGCCGCAATTGAACGGGTGGGTGTGGTGCTAGATAAGCACTATCTAGCAGAACTGAGTACTAAATTAAGCGGAATGCTAGCGCAGCTTGAGGATGAGATTTACACCGTCAGCAGCTATGGTAAGTTCAACATCAACAGCCCAAAGCAGTTGAATGATGTGCTATTTGGCAAGCTTGGGCTTTCGGTAGAAGGTTTAAAGAAAACCACGCATGGTTATTCGACTGATGCAACTGTGCTCGAAAGCCTCAGCGGTCAGCACATTGTCGTGGACAAAATTCTCAACTACCGCGAAGTGAACAAGCTCAAGAGTACTTATGTCGATGCGTTGCCAACACTAATTAATTCGCAAACCGGCAGAGTACACACCAGTTACAACCAAACCGGCACCGTAACAGGACGTATTAGCAGCAACAGCCCGAACCTGCAAAACATCCCTATCCGTACCGAGTTGGGACGTGAAGTGCGGCGAGCATTCGTCGCGGCGGAAGGCACAAAACTGCTGTCGGTGGATTACAGCCAAGTCGAACTGCGCATTCTGGCGCACATCAGCCGCGATAAAACCCTGTTGGATGCCTTCGCGCAAGGGCTAGACATTCATGCAGCGACAGCGGCGGCGGTTTACGGGTTGCCTGTAGAAGCTATAACTAAAGCCCAGCGTTCGTTCGCCAAGCGGGTGAACTTCGGCTTGATTTACGGTATGGGCGCCTACCGTCTGGCGCGGGATAGCGAACTCACATTAGCCGAAGCACGCGAGTTCATTAAGACCTATTTCGAACGGCTGCCGGGGGTCGAAAAGTACCTTGAGGAAACCAAGCAAGCCGCACGGCAAGGGCCGATCATGACATTGTTCGGGCGGCGGCGTGAATTCGGCCTGCTGCGGCGGGCGGATGAGACCAGCAACAAGGTTGCGGTACAGGGAGAAGAACGAGTCGCGATTAACATGCCAATTCAAGGTACCGCAGCCGATATTATGAAACAGGCGATGATCAATTTGTACAACAAACTGCAAAGCAAACGACTGAACGGCAAGATGATTTTGCAGGTACACGACGAATTGGTGTTGGAAGTACCAGAAGCTGAAGTAGCCGAAACACGCGATGTGGTAGTACAGGTGATGGAAGACGCTTACCAGCTAGATGCACCACTGCGCGCGAACGCGAATGTCGGTGACAATTGGCGAGATATGAACAGCATCTAAACAGGTAAGTACGAATGTAGAGAAAACAAACGGCGTTTACGTTTCGCCAGCCATATATCTATGCTATACTGCCCATATAGCATGGATTTTTTGACTTACAATCTCAAATAACGCGGAACAACATGAAAGACTTCCTCACCCTATCCGATTGGTCGACCAAAGAATTATGGGGACTGATTGATCTTGCAGTACACTTAAAGTTTGAATGGAAATCGGGCGGCAACCGTCCGATTATGCATGGAAAAGTGCTGGCGATGGTTTTTGAAAAGCCGTCATTACGCACACGCGTGTCATTCGAAGTGGCGATGAAGCAGCTTGGCGGCGACGCGATGCGACTGGGGCCAGATGAAGTCGGCTTAGGTAAGCGCGAGAGCATCGCGGATGTTGCACGGGTATTAGCCGTTTACACGCAAGGTATCATGGCGCGGGTTTTTGACCATCAATACGTAGTTGACCTTGCTAAGTGGGCAGATATTCCGGTCATAAACGGTTTGAGCGATGCCCACCATCCCTGTCAAGCAATGGGCGACATGCTGACGATTTACGAACATTTTGGGCGGCTGGAACGGCTGAAGCTAGCTTATGTAGGTGATGGCAACAACGTCGCCGCCTCGCTGGTATTGGCAGCGGCACATTTTGGAATGCACTTCACCATCGCCTCACCGGACGGCTATATGCTATCGGAAGAAGCATTGGAAGCAGCAGCACCGATTGCCGAACGAAATGGCGGTAAAATAGAAGTATTCAATGATCCAGCGCAAGCAGTCGAAGGCGCGGATATTATTTACACGGATACGTGGGTGAGCATGGGTCAAGAAAAGGAAACGGCGAAACGCATGGAGATGCTGCAACCGTATCAGGTGAACCAAGCACTAGTTGACCGTGCTACCAAATATGCGATTGTGATGCACTGTTTACCGGCGCACCGTGGTCAAGAAATCACCGATGATGTCGCCGATGGAACACATTCGGTCATCTTCCCGCAGGCGGAAAACCGCCTCCATATGCAAAAAGCAATTCTGGTCGAATTAATGGGTTAGTCATTAGACGCTGGATAGAAACTATGCCCGCAAACCGAGAACTTTACGAACGCGCAATGAATGCCGGCTATAACGCCGCATGGGACAAAGATTGGCCCCAAGCGATTGCGGCTTATGGTCAAGCGATTCAAGAATTCCCGGATGACCATGAAGCCCATATTAATCTAGGACTGGCGCTGCTGGAAGTTGGGCGGTTGGATGATGCATTACGCGTGTATACCCGCGCACATCAGATCAATCCTAGCGACCCAATCCCACTAGAAAAAAGTGCCGATGTGCTCGAGAAAGTCGGACGCCTGAAAGAAGCCGCCCAACAGTACATCAACGTGGCGGAGGTTTACCTCACCCAGCGTGATCTCGATAAAGCGATCTTCAACTGGCAGCAGGCGACACGGCTGACCCCCGGTATGGTAGCCATCCATGCCAAACTGGCACAGGCATATGAGCGCTTAGGTCAAAAAAATAAATCGATCCGCGAGTATTTGGTGCTGGCACAGAACTTCCAACGGTTGGGCGAGAACAAAAAGGCGTTGGTAGCTGCGCAGCGTGGTCTGAAACTCGACCCCAAAAATATTACCGTCTTGAATGCATTACGGGCACTGGAAAGTGGTTCTGATCTTTCGCTTCCAGCACTGGATAGAGCAGAGGCAGCACCCAACCGCAGCGACAGCACTAGCAGCACTTCAAAAATTCAACAAGTGGTCGAGGCTGACCCATTAGGGCCAATCGGCGAAACAATGGGTTATGCGATGGCGATGCTAGCCAGTTTCGTAATGGAAGGCGGAGCGCTGGATGCTTCTGGTGGTGACGCCCTTCAAGCACTCGAATTGCAACGTCAAGGTATTAACGATCAAGCCATTCAGGCTTACCAGCGAGCCGAATCGCGCTTAAACCATCCCGCATTGAAGATGAACTTGGGCGGTCTGCTGGTGTTGGAAAACAGGAATGATGAGGCAATTAGGCTGCTGGGCGAGGCTGCCATGCACCCACAGCTCGCGCCGGGGGCTTTTCATGCGCTAGGCAAGGCATATTATGCGCTAAATAAACATAAGCAAGCGATTAACTATTTATTGCAAGCAGCCCAAGCAGTCGACTCGGCGCACGCGATGTCCAGCGAAACCGATATGCAAATTGCCGACTCGTATGAGCATTTATTAGAAGTGCTTCAAAATCGTCCAGTAGAAACCCTCACAGCGATAAATAAACGCTTTACGGATTTGCTCACGGGCAAAGAGTGGAAACAGCGGATCGGTGAAACACGGCGACAGTTAGAAGACACACTTCGCAGCCAAGGTGAGCAAGGGGTAGTGGATATTCTAACCGCTACCCGCAGCAACGAGCTAACCGAGGCCGTCGCACGGATTGACCGTTATACGCGCCAGGGGTTGTACACATTGGCGATGGATGAAGCACACCGCGCCGTCGAGTTTTCGGCGTTCTATCTGCCTGTCCATGTTCGCATGGCCGAGATCATGATGAAAGAAGGACGGGTACGACAGGCGATCAACAAGTACAATATGATCGCTAAGACGTATCTGGTACGTGGTGAAAATGACCGTGCAGCTTCAATTTTGAGCGAAGTATTGGAGATGGCGCCACTCGACATTTCCGTGCGTGAAAGCCTAATTGAACTCCTCGAAAGCGAACAACGCTGGGACGAAGCACTTGACCAGTATGTTGATCTGGCAGATACACATCACCAGTTGGGCAACTTTGATATGTCGCGTGACATCTTCGGGGCGGCGGAACGGCTGGCAAACCGTGTGGGTGCATCACCGGACAAGATTGTGCGGATTAAGCACCGTGTAGCCGACATTGACCAGATGCGGCTCGACATCCGTAAGGCGCAGAAAACCTACGACGAAATTATCGTGCTGGTGCCAGATGACGAGCGTGCACACCGGATGTTGGTGGATTTGCATTATCGGCAAGGCAGCCCCTCAGAGGCAATCAAGAAGCTGGATGCCCTGCTGCGTATCTATGCCAAGAACAAGCAAGCCAACCGCATAACCCAACTGCTGGAAGAATTGGTCACCACCTACCCCAACGATACAGGGTTACGGTCACGGTTGGCAGCCATTTACACACAGCTCAAACGGAAGATGGACGCTATACGCCAACTAGACGCACTAGGTGAACTCCAACTTGAGGCAGGTGCCCACCAAGAAGCAACCAATACCATTCGACAGATCATTGCGTTGAACCCCGACGGCGTTGAGGATTACCGCAAGCTATTGATGCAACTTGGTGGCTAATCGTGGAACTGCTTTGGGCACTTGATAACCTGACATGGAAAGCTCTGCTGGACATTCTCTTAGTCGGGTTAGTGTTTTTCGGGGCAAGTTTTCTGTTCCGTGGTACCCAAGCAATTGCCCTACTCCGTGGCCTATTGGTGCTGCTGGTCGGGTTGTTGGTCGTGTCGAGTGTCTTGGATTTACAAGCGCTGCGGTGGATTCTTCAAAACCTGCTTGTGGTTATGGGGTTAGCGATACCCGTTATCTTCCAACCAGAGTTAAGACGAGCACTGGAACGGTTAGGCCGCGCAGGTTCGCTGCTAAATCGGCAAGCGCCGGAAAGCCTGCGTGCGCGTGTTATCGAAGAAATCAGCGTAGCCGCCGAGAAGCTTTCCGAACGGCGGCATGGTGCGCTGGTCGTGTTACAACGCCGCAGCAGTTTGCAGGAATACATCAAGACAGGTATTCCGCTACACAGTGATGTCACATCTCAACTACTACTCACGGTGTTCTGGCCGAAAACCGAATTGCATGACGGTGCTGCAATCATCGATGAAACCGGACGCATGGCGTCGGCTGCGTCGGTACTGCCACTTACTGCCAGTCGCAATTTACCCGACCCCAAATTGGGCACACGACATCGGGCAGCACTTGGTATTAGCGAAGTCAGCGATGCGATATGTATTGTAGTCTCGGAAGAAACCGGACGCATTTCAATAACCAGCGCTGGACGCATGATTCCAAAGCTCGATAGCAAACGATTGCGGACGATTTTGACCGCATTTTATGGTGACGAGCGTAAAAACTCGACCACCACACTTGGACAATTTATCGAACGAGGTCAAGACTATTTGGCATCCCGGCGTGAACGCCGGAAACAGGCATAATGCAAAGGCAAAGTAACCGCCATCTTATCCTCGATAACATCGTCTGGTTCATTGGTTCAATGGTACTGGCTTTCTTCGTATGGATGATCGCCACCCTGCAATCTGACCCAATTCAACAACAGCGATTTGGTGAACGGGTTCCAATACGGATGAACCCCGATGCAGGATTGCTCGTCACCCTTCCAACAACAGCAAATCGACAAGCGAGCGTGGTCATACGCGCTCCGAATTCGGTAATGGAATTACTGACAGGCGATGAAATTGTTGTTACAGCCGACCTAAGCGGTCTATCCGCCGGTGAGCATACCGTTGAGTTAAAAGCCTCATTAGCACGCCAGCAAACCAGTGTTGTCGATTTTTCACCGCACCAAATGCATGTGACACTTGAGGAAGCCGCGCAGCGTCAGGTGCCTTTACGGGCAGTGGTGATTAACGAACCACCAGCAGGCTATTCACGCAGCGATCCAACATTTAATGTTAACCTGAATCAGGTATTAGTCAGCGGTGCCGCATCTAAAGTCAATTCGGTAGTCGCTGCACAAGTTGATCTGGATTTGCTACAGCGGCGGAACCCGATTGAAATTGATCTAAAGTTGACTCCGGTCGATGCCGATGGGAATGTCGTCACCGATGTTACGCTTGACCCACAAACCGTGAGGGTGAATGTCAACATTCGACGGCGTGATGATGTCCGTGAAATTAGTGTGCGACCAAACGTACAGGGGATGCCACCCGATGGTTATGTGCTGAACGCTTTGAGTTATGAACCACAGTCGGTGTTAATTAGTGGCACGCCAAGTGAACTCGCTGGTTTAGCAGATACACTTTCAACCCAGCCAATTGATTTAAGCAACCACACATCAAGTTTTGAAGTTTCGGTGCCTATTGTGCTGCCCAATCCGAATCTCGTAGTGATTTCAGGTCAAAATATCACCGTATCGGTCGAAATTACACCCATCACAACGAGCCGTCAGTTTGAGAATATCCCGATCAAAGTCTTAGGGCTTGGGTCAACCTTGAGCAGCATCATCGTCCCAAATACCGTATCAGTTTTGGTCAATGGGCCGCAAGAATCCGTCAATGAACTGGTCGAAAACGATGTGAACGTCATTCTTGATTTGAATGGGCTTGCACCGGGTAATTACACACTACCCTTGACGATTTCGGTTGGGCAAGGCGAAATACCGAGTGGCGGCATTTCGGTACTACCGGGAGAAGTCGATGTACAAATCATTGATAACAATATTCCCACTGCCGAAGTAACTTTGACACCATAACGAACGTCTCCATCTACGAAACAATAAAATCATCTGATAAAATGACATTAGGGGTATGTCGCTGACATGCCCCTAGTTATGTTGGATGAAAGGCAGAAGGATTATGGCGCGTAGACCATTGGTCGCGCTGGTAGGCCGCCCGAATACGGGCAAAAGTACACTTTTTAACCGGCTCGTAGGCGAACGGATGGCCGTAACCGACCCTATTCCCGGAACAACCCGTGACCGTATTCAGGCTGAATGCGAATGGACAGGCGTAACCTTTAATGTGGTGGATACAGGCGGTATCGAAGTCTACCAACCCAAAGGCACTCGCGATACATCACCGCTGGCAGAAGGTAGCATTGATTTTGTGCCCCAGATCAAAGCACAGGCGATGCTGGCAATTCAAGAAGCAGATTTGGTGATTATGATGGTGGATTCGACGCACGGTATAACGGCGGCGGATGAGGAAATCGCGCAAATATTGCGGCGTAATGAGGGTAAGCCCATTATCATCGCAGCGAATAAGGCAGATAACCTAACTCGCACCGATGATGCGTTCGAGTTTTACGGCTTAGGCTTAGGGGAAGTTTTCGCGATTAGCGCTATCCACGGGCTTGGTGTGGGTGATCTGCTGGATTCAGTCGTAGAATCGCTCAGAAATCTACCCGGCATTGATGAGGCCGAGGAAGAGGATATTTTACGCATTTCCATTCTCGGACGACCAAACGTCGGCAAAAGCAGCTTACTGAACCTGCTCATCGGTGAAGATCGTGTAATCGTCAGCCCACAGGCAGGGACAACGCGCGATGCTATCGACACGGAGATTACATGGCACGGCGAGAAAGTTGTGCTCATCGACACAGCAGGTATCCGCAGACGCGGCAAAATTGAACCGGGTGTCGAAAAGCACAGTGTACTGCGGACGATGCAAGCATTAGAGCGCAGCGACGTGGCACTGCTCTTGATTGATGGTGCAGATGGTATCACTGACCAAGATCAGCACATCGCCGGTTATATCAAAGATGCGTTCAAAAGTGTTGTTTTAATCGTCAACAAGTGGGATATCGTTGAAAAAGACGAACACACAATGAACGAATTTATGGACGACATTCGTACCAAATTTGACTTCTTGCCAGAGCCAGCAGTCATTTTCATTAGTGCATTGACCGGCCAGCGCGTACATCAAGTATTGGAAACAGCCCATCGTGTCTGGCAAGCACGCTACCAGCGTATTCAAACTTCCGAACTCAACCGTCTGCTGCGAGCGGCTGTGCAAAAGCACCCTGCCCCAACCAAGGGAACTAAACGGTTGAAGTTGTTGTATCTTACACAGGTAGCAGTAAACCCGCCGGTATTCCTATTCCATGTTAACGACACACGGCTGGTTCACTTTACCTACAAGCGCTACCTCGAGAATCAAATACGAGCCGAGTTTCCATTTGAAGGAACACCGATTCGGTTAAGCTTCCGCCCACGTGATGGCATGTTGGAAGACACTAAGAAGCCAGCACGGCGAATTGGTCAGTAAACGACAACGGGCGATGCACAGAAGCATCGCCCGTTTCGTTAGTTAATTCAGTGAGTTTGCTATTTGAGGGTAGCGTTAAGGCCAACAAGGTCAAAGGCAAAAGCAGGTTTTTTCTTGTTTCGCATTTTGATCTCGCCCAACGGATTAGCTTGAACCATACTTCCAAGGCGTTCAACGACCGCCGACTCGACCCAGATTTTGCCTGCCGGGGCTAACTCCTGTAGACGTTTAGCCGTATTGACCACATCACCAATAGCCGTGTAATTCACCGCGCGATCAGTTCCAATAAAGCCCACAACCGCTTCACCGACGTTGACACCGATACTATAGAAAAGATCATCGCCACGACGAGCGCGCATTTCTTCACCCGCTTTCATAAGGGCAATAGCGGCATCAGTGGCACGGTGAACATGATCACTCTGTTCATTCGGAGCATTAAAAATCGCCATAAGGCCATCACCGAAAAACTTATCGAGTGTGCCGTTCCATGCCAGGATAACTTCAGCCGCCAGACTGAGATAATCGTTCAGCATTTCGATAACTTTTTCAGGTGGCGCGTTTTCGCTCCATGAAGTGTAACCACGAATATCAGCGAACAATACGCTGATTTCCTGACGAGTACCGCCCAACTTCAAATCTTCGGGGTTCGATAATACGCGGTCAACTACCGAGGGAGGAACAAAACGTTCAAAAGTACCCCGCAGTTGTTCATGCTCCCGTTCCTTCGTCTCGCGGAGTGCAGCAAAGTTACGTGCGTTTTCAATAGCGATAGCGGCGTAGTCGGTTAATGTGCTCAGAAGCGCAGCATCATGCTTGGTGAAGGTATGGGAATCGGCTGTGATATTACTAACGCCCAAAATCCCCATAACTTGATTACGCAGAGTCATCGGCGCGTAAGCCATTGCATAAACTTTTTGACCGTGCTGCTTTAACTGATCTACATCCAAAAGAACAGGCTTACCATGTTTAATGACTTGCATAGCTACCGGATCTTGTGGTTCAAAATCGGCAGGCCGCGCACGTCCCGTATTCAAACGTTTGTGGGCACGGCAAACTAAGCGTTCACCTTCCAAAAGGTAAATGTAGCTTTCCTCTGCTTGCGCGATGTGGGAAGCGGCATCCACAATACGCGGTAACAGTTCATTCATATTTGTCAATTCGGTAACACTTTTACCAACCGTATACAGAACATCAAGTTCTTTGAGACGCACCTGAAGATCACGATTAGCTTGCAAGAGACGTTCGGTAAGCGCCTCTTTTTCTTTACGAAGGCGCACTTCTGTCAGGCTGCGTTCAATCGCCTCTGACATTTCCTCGACCGTATATGGTTTCTTGACGTAATCACGCACGCCCAAACGATAAACTTCGATAGCGATTTCTTCTGACCCATGAAACGTCATAAGGATGACTGGAATGTTGGCCTCGGCAGCGGTTAGATGTTCCAACACCTCGATACCGTTCATCTTCGGCATTTGCAAGTCAAGTAGAATCAAATCCGGGCGTTCCTGAAGGGCAATTTGCAACCCCTCCTGCCCGTCACGCCCAATCAAAGGAATGTAACCATTTGGTTGGATGACATATTCGACAATAAAATCGCGATTTTCGCGACCATCATCAACAATCAGTATGCGTTCACCTGCCAAAATATGCCTCACGCAGTGTATCAATAAACTAAAGTGAATGAGATATTCTACACTCAGTATAGTGCATCCGACGAATTTCGACACTTAAGCAGCAATAAAGGACGTAAAGGATTAGAAATTAGGCATAGGATTGTCAGTGTTAGCGAGAGGGGATTATAATGAGAGTGTGTGTTACACTACTTGTGTGTTATTGAACAAGCTGTAAACACGCCCCATTACCCAAATCAACTGACACACCTGCAATCGAGAACAGCTTTTGGAAACAACACCTAACTCCACTTCAGTTCAAGAACTTGATAAATCTGCTTTAGGCATTCAAACAGCACGCCCTACCCTACGACAACGTGGTTACATGAGGGAAATCATTGAAACGATTGTCCTCATCGGTGCGATCTATGCGCTTGTCAACCTAGCAACAGTACGATTCATTGTGGAGGGGCCGAGTATGCAACCGACCTTCCATACGGGACAAGTACTGATGATTAGCCGTGTGAATTATCTATTTGCAAACCCACAGCGCGGACAAGTTATTGTATTTAACGCACCGGGTAAGCCAGCCGACGAACCGCCCTACATCAAACGTGTGATTGGTTTACCGGGTGAACTGGTTGAAGTACGTGATATGAAAGTCTATATCAACGGTCAAGAATTGTATGAGCCGTATATCAACGAACCTTGCTCAGCGGGAAGCTGCCCTAACCGTACATGGCAGCTCGGCGAAGATGAATACTTCTTCATGGGCGACAACCGCAATCACAGTTTGGACTCGCGTTCGTTCGGTGGGGTCAAACGCGAACGTGTAATTGGTGAAGCCTTAATTCGCTATTGGCCACCACAAGACTGGGGTATCGTTGGCACCCTTCATTATCCTGATGATCCTTTTGTCACACACTAATCTGAGCGCACATGTTTCAATTCGGTAACAAACCCTCCCGCCCTCGTTTGAAGCGGCATACAAGGCTGAGGGAAATTATCAACTTACTCTTCTTTTTGATCGCTGTGTATGTCCTACTAGAGATGGCTACCCCGCGTTCTGTAGTGTTATCGACCAGTATGCAACCCAACCTTATTGAAGGGCAGCGTTTATTAATTAGCCGCATTAACTATCTATTTGGTAAGCCAAACCGCGGTGAAATCGTCGTATTTGAACCCAATGATTACCAAGAAGGGCAAGACAAGCTCATTAAACGGCTAATTGGGCTCCCCGGTGAAAAGATTGAATTCCGCAATCAATCCGTTTATATTAACGGCAACCTGCTGAACGAGCCTTATTTGAATGAACTATGTAAATCAGCCTATTGCCCGGATGATAGTTGGCAACTAGCAGCTAATGAGTATTTTATGATGGGGGATAACCGTAACCGCAGCCGCGATTCACGGACGTTTGGTCCAATAAAACACCAGCAGATTGTGGGGCGTGCAATCTTGCGATGGTGGCCTCCGGCAGCATGGGGGATTTTAACGTATACTTATGGTGAGGCAGTAACCGCCGCACCATGAATAATTCCCGAAAGAGGGAGCATGTCAGACATAACTGAATTTTCATGCCCGAACTGCCAAATCGGCATTTGCCAGTCCAAAAAAACAACCTATTTGACCATCTATGATGGTATGTTGGTCAGCGTACCGAATACACCGGTATGGCAATGTGATATTTGCCAATACCAAGAATTTGAACATCAGGCGATTAATCGGCTAGAAACACTACTTGGGCTACAGGATTCGGTACCGGAGTCTCCACGCAGCACGCCGAAAATTGCATCTATTGAACCTAGTGAATCTGCTACTGTTCGGAGGATTAAACCGTGAGCGTTGATCTGCGAAGTTATGTTTTCTTAGATACATTGCAACCGCAACATGCGGCATTTATGGGTACCGTGGCACGAGGGTTTTTGCCAGTTCCCGGTGATGCTTCGTTGTGGATTGAAATTTCACCGGGCATCGAGATTAACCGCATTACAGACGTAGCACTGAAGGCTACAAATGTTCGCCCCGGAATGCAAATCGTAGAACGGCTTTACGGTCTACTTGAAGTCCATTCTGATAGCCAAGCAGAAACACGAGCGGCAGGAGAAGCCATTCTAGAAGCCCTTGGTGTGAAGGAACAGGATCGTCTTAAGCCACGTATTATTTCCAGCCAGATTATTCGAAACATTGATGCTTATCAAACTCAACTTATAAACCGGTTGCGGCATGGTCAAATGATACTTGCTGGACAAACAATGTATGTGCTAGAGGTTGAACCTGCTGCATATGCTGCGTTAGCTGCCAATGAAGCTGAAAAGGCAGCGAACATTAATATTCTTGAAGTACAAGCTTTCGGTAGTTTCGGGCGGGTTTATTTGGGTGGTGACGAACAAGATATTATGGCCGGCTATGGCGCAGCGGTAGCAGCTATCGAAGGTGTAGTAGGTCGTGAAATCGGCGGCGGACGTAAGGAATAATCACCTATGATGATCGGTGTGGTTTCCGGTTCAGTGGTCGCAAGCCATCACACACAAAATATAACCGGACTGCCGCTGCGGATAGTGCAAAAGCTCAATCCAGAGGGCGATGTTACCGACATTTATCTAGTAGCAGTTGACGCATTAGGGGCTGCTGTAGGCGAATATGTATTGATCGCTTCCGGCAGCACAGCGCGACAGCACATAATGACTGATGGCAAGCCCATTGACGCAATCATTATCGCGATTATCGATATGTGGCAGGTTGAGGGCGAAATCCTGTACGAAAAGACACCCGTCACACCCTAAAATCCTCTATGCGAAAGGAAAAAAGCCGCTAATATCCCCAAATAAATGTTTGTGAAAACTAAGATAAGCAGCAAGCTGTAATTAATGTTATGATAGCGTGGTAGGTTATGGTCGTTTTGGGGGCAGAAGTATTCACAATGAACAATCGGCGGATACTCATTTTTGAACACAACCGCGATAATACAACTTTAATTAGCGACATTCTTGAAACATCTGTTATATCTCCATTGCGGAAGATGATGGTCAAGAAGGTGTATAATTAGCATCATCAAAACAAACTAACCTCATTCTGATGGATTTATCGTTACCCATTATGGATGGCATCTCGCGAAATTAGACATAATGACACTATCTAAAATATCCCGATTGTCGCCCTCACCATTTACGCTATGTCAGCAGATCGAGAACAAGCGTTAACGGCTGGTTGCGATGACGATGTTACTAAGCCCATTAATGTCCCAGAGTTACTTATGAAAATCACTAAACTGCTGGCGGCAAAGCAATAATGTCAAAAATTCTCGTGGCAGAAGACAACCCAAATGCACGGCAACTCGTTCACGATATATTAGAAAGCATCGGTTATGAGTCGATTTTAGCGGTAGATGGTCCCAGCGCAATCGCGGCTGCCCAATCTCAGATTCCCGACCTCATTATTCTTGATGTGAATATGCCGGGTATGAGTGGTTTTGAAGTTTGCAAAATTATTAAGTCAGATGCCAAGCTTTCACATATTCCCGTTTTGATGTTAACGGCGCAAAGTGATGTTGAAAGCCGGGTAATAGGCTTAGGATTAGGCGCAGAAGATTATATTGGCAAGCCGTTTAGCCCACGCGAATTAGCAGCGCGGGTAGAAGCCCGTATACGCGCCAAAAGTGAAAATGATAATTTACGCCGAACTCAAGAAATCATCCGGCAAACATTCGAACGTTATGTGTCGCCAAATGTGGTTGAGAAATTACTCGAATCGCCGGCTGATGTACAGTTAGGTGGCAAGTTACAAGAAATTACGGTTTTATTCAGCGACCTTGAAGGTTTCACCAGTGTCTCCGAAAAAACCGACCCCGAAAAATTACTCGGTATCTTGAATTTGTACCATGAGCTTGTCGTAGGTATTATCCAAAGCGAAGGTGGAACAGTAGATAAATTTATTGGCGATGGCGTCATGTCGCTTTATAATACGCCGCTGCTCCAACCTGACCATGCCTTACGCGCAATCCGAACTGCACTGAATATACGACGTGAATTGGTCAAGTTTTCAGAACAATTCGAGCCTATTTACCGCATGAAAATAAATTTCGGTATTCATACCGGAACCGCAGTCGTTGGAAATGTAGGTACGCCACAAATTATGAATTTTACCGCCGTTGGTGACACTGTTAACCTCGCCTCAAGGTTACAAGCACTGAGTAACAACGAAAAAATACTATTGAGTCAAGCTACATACGATCAATTGAATGGTCAGGTTCAGGTTAACCCGCTGGGCGCGCGCAATGTTAAAGGGCGCGTAGAACCTGTCATGGTTTATGAAGCCATAGAATTAGTTTCATAACATAAGATTGGAACATTGATGACGCAAACCACCTCCGCTACACAGCATTTGCTAGGTGATGGCGAGAAAGACATCACGGGCACAACATGGTTATTGGGTCATGATTTAAAAAGCCCAACGGCGATCATTATAAGCACTTTAGAGATGGTAATTGCTCTGCACGAAGATGACGAAGACATGGCGCACACTGTCCGGCTATTAAGAGGGGCATTAGTTGCAGCACGGCGTGAATACAATATGGTGTGCGATCTGCTTGACCTCGCACGTTTTGAACTCAAACAATATCAGCTTAACCGCGAAACTTGTGATCTTGGTGCGCTGCTTCTGCAAAACATTAAAGACGAAGCATACAGTATCGAAGTTAAAAAGTTAAAACTCGAAATCGATATACCGAATGATCAGGATTTCATCACTTCTGTGGATACCGAGTTAATGGAACGGGTATTCAGTGGATTGATTGATAATACGGTCAAATTCACTGTACGAGATGACAGCCTGACAATTAAAGCACGACGAAACGACAAAGCAATTGAAATCACATTTACAGATACCGGCAGACCAATCTTCCCCGAATTTGAACAATCACTGATTGAGCGTGCGCCCCAATGGGAAAACCGACAAGCAGGGAGTCGATCAAGTGTGGGTATGGGTATACCCTTTATAAACGCAGTTATTCATGCACATGGCGGTAGTTTTAGTGCCAAAAGCGATACCTCTACCGGATTAACACAATTCAAGATAACATTACCTGTGTTAACCACCGATTGAAGGTATATAAACATGGTTGATTCACATCCCATAGATGACTCACAAATCGACCGCATCATCAATAATGTGATGCGCGAGTTATCCGACCCAACATTCTCAGCGCCCTCCCCTGCCAAAGCCAGTAAACCACTCCGCATCCAAGCTAGTGATGGGGACGGGTTATTCCCCGATCCAGATAGTGCGGTAGAAGCAGCGCAATCGGCTTATGAGCAGTTAAGTGATCTGCCACTGGATCTACGCAAACAAATGGTGGCAGCAATGAGAGCGACGGCACGGGAACACGCCGAAGTCCTCGCGCAGTTTGCTGTTGAAGAAACAGGTATGGGGCGTTTTGAAGATAAAGTTCAAAAAAACCTGCTGACCGCGAATAAAACACCCGGTCCAGAATTTCTCGAATCACATACATGGACAGGTGATGACGGATTGACGCTAACTGAGTATGCTCCTTATGGGGTCATCGCGGCAATTGCGCCAACCACAAACCCTACCAGTACGATTATCAATAACAGCATTAGCATGATAAGCGCGGGAAACGCGGTAACATTTAATGCTCACCCAAGTGCCAAACAATGCAGCGCTTATACTATTCAACTGCTGAATCGCGCTATTCAAAGTGTAGGCGGGCCAGCTAATTTGCTGACCTGTGTTACAGATCCAACAATTGAATCTGCGCAAGCACTGATGGTACACAAAAAAGTGCGATTGATTGCGGTAACTGGCGGCATCGGTGTTGTGCGACAAGCAATGAAAAGCGGGAAACGTGCTGTATGTGCAGGTCCAGGTAATCCGCCAGTAGTGGTGGATGCAACGGCGGATATTGAGCAAGCAGGGCGTGATGTGGTACGTGGCGGCAGTTTTGACAACAACTTGGTCTGTGTGACCGAGAAAACGTGTCTGGTCGTCGAAAGTGTAGCAGATGCACTTGTTGAAGCTATGACACGACATGGAGGCTATTTGATTACTTCATGGCAACTGCGACGCCTCATGAAATCCATTTTTGAAGAGGATCATGGCCCCAGTAAAGCAGCATTGATGAATAAATCATTCATCGGCCAAAATGCCAGTGTGCTGCTGAAAGAAATCGGTATCAATGTCGGCAGTGAAGTGCGTCAGATTGTGGCTGTAGTTGAGCCAGACCACCAACTGGTATGGTCAGAACAAATGATGCCGATTATGCCTGTTGTACCAATGCCGGATGTTGATTCGGCGATAGATCTTGCCGTGCAATCCGAATACGGTTTCCGGCACACAGCCGTCATGCACAGCAAAAATATCGACCACCTTACCCGGATGGCACGTGCAATTGACAGCTCTATTTTTGTAAAGAATGCACCGAGTTTGGCAGGCTTGGGATGGGGTGGCGAAGGCTACACCTCATTCACAATTGCCAGCCCAACTGGTGAAGGTTTAACAACCTGCCGCAGTTTTAGCCGCTTACGTCGCTGTACATTGAAGGACAGCTTCCGCATCGTTTAATAGGTCATAAATGAAAATTACCAAACTGGAAACTATTTT
>JAPUDW010000105.1:0-19416 GCA_027492915.1 Bacteroidota bacterium
GATTATTTTGTAGGGAGGAGGCGTGCCTCCTCCGTGCCTCCTATCGCAAATACATTTTTCGTAGGTGAAGATCTGTGACCGTATGATTTGACTCCCTTCTCCCCTGTTACTATAAGGGAAAAGGGCTGGGAATGAGGAGCCTCGCCTCACTCCCCACATCTCTGTAGGGGCGCACGGCTGTGCGCCCCGCCACCAACCATAAACACCTGCCTCTCGTAGGGAATGGTCTCAGACCATTCCGTTTCCGAGCAACATGCAGCGGCAGCCCCTTTTCCCCCCTCATGTTGCGCCCACCACCTCAAACCCCCTCGCCACCCCAAATAAAATCCTCCCCTGTTACTACGGGGGAGGACATAGGAGGGGGTCTCTTAACCTTCGCGCCTTTGCGTTAAAAATCCTCTGCTTTTTCTCTGCTATCCCTCGCCGTAATCAACCCGCCGCTGCCGTTTCTTCGCCCCCTGCTGCTGCTTGTCATCCAACCGCCGCTGCTTCGAAGCCAACGTCGGCCTCGTTTTCAAATGCGCTTTTGGACGCACCTCCGCCCGCCGCAGCCAATCCGCCAACTGGTCAAGCGCATCCTGTCGGTTCTGCGCCTGGGTGCGGAAACGCCGCGCCGTAATAATCATCACGCCCTCTTTAGTCAGATGGCTCGTCGCAATCTTCAATAGCCGTTCGCGGGTGTCCGGCGGCAGCGAGGGCGACCGCAGCACATCAAACCGCAGTTGTACCGCCGTACTCACCTTATTCACGTTCTGTCCGCCCGGCCCCTCCGACCGTATAAAGCTCTCTTGGATCTCACGCTCGTCAATTGACAGCGTGGGTGTCATCTGGATCATAATCTACAACCTTCTAATCACCTTACCGTTGTAGTGTACCAGATACCGCCGCTCAAACCGTGGGCAAACTGACCTAACCACCCTAGGGCAAACGGCACTCCATCACACAATACTTTGCAACTTACGCTCTCAGAGGTTGTTTAAAACGTCGAATGCTTACGCTGTAGGGACGCACGGCTGTGCGCCCTCCGCTCTCCCAACCCCAAACACCTGCTTCTCGTGGGAAACTCTGCGCCTGCCTTGGCCTCCCTCGCCTGCGGGGGAGGTGTCGCGCCAACGACGGAGGGGGTCGCTTTCTCGGCGTCCTTTGCGTTAAAACACTCTCTGCCTGCGCATGAGGTTTTGGAGATGAGGTGTTATAACACCACTTCCATCTGGAACTGGTTAAGCGCGTTCACAGTAAACCCATTGCGCAGGAAAATCGCCCCATACTTCTCAGGGCAAATAGGCGCTACTCGCCACGATTGACCCGCGTGTGCAGCCATCAACCGCCCCACCAACCGCGTCGCCTCGCCCTTGCGCTGCCGATCCCGTGGCACCGCGAGGCCGAGCAGCGACATCGTTTCCGCCTCAGGGTTCGAGCAAACTGCGTAGCACCCATCAACTTCATACGCCACCGAAGGCGCTCCCCCTTTAGCAACCGCGATGCCGCTGAACTGCCACGGAATATCTGCCGCCTCCCATGCCGTCATATGCCGCGCCGCCTCCAATACATCAACCCGCCTCAGCGAGTTTTCGTTGGTGGCTCGCTTTTCCCCATTGTCCACTTTGTAGTCGTAACCGACCAACCGCTGCACCCTGCGAAACCCACACACCTCGTACAAATGTACCGCACGCGGGTTTTGCTCAATCACCTCAAGAACCATCGTCCGGTCGCCAGCCGCCTTCGCCGCCTCCATAATATGCCCCAGCAGCCAGCGCCCCACACCCTGATTTTGGAACTCGGTAATCACACCCATCAAAGCCACCCGCACCGCCCAACCGCGTCGTGCCAGCATCGCAATACCAGCCGGTTCGCCATCTTGCAGCACCACCAAACTCCGTGCCAGATGAACATCCACTTGCGCCAGAAAAGTGGCTAAAACGGGCAGCGTAAACTGGAAGTCCCCGCCTACATAACCCTTAAAAGAGCGGTTGATAATGTCGCATAGGGTCGCCATTGGCAGTTCGACAGCAGGTTGAACGGTCAGTGTCATAATCAGCCCCTAAAAACAAACACATTAGATTATTGAAAAGGTTTGGAATATGGTAAACCCTCGCTTCAAATTTCAGGGTTTAATTCGATGAGTACGGGCGCACGGCTGTGCGTCCCATAAGCATCAACTTAAGAAACTTTTTCGCTCAAATACCTGCCTTTGAAGTCGCTTTAGCAGACTTGTCCGGCCGCAGGTAGCATGACGGCTTTAGCCTCATGCGACGCAAACCGTGTCATTTTTATAACCGGACACACCGATGAGCCGCTTGTAGCAAACGCCTTAACTTGGTGCATATGGGGCGCACGGCTGTGCGCCCTCCACTCTCCCAACCCCAAACACCTGCTTCTCGTGGGAAGCTCTGCGCCTGCCTTGGCCTCCCTCGCTTGCGGGGGAGGTGTCGCGCCAGCGACGGAGGGGGTCTCTTGGGCACACGCCTTTGTGCCCTCCACGCCACCAACCCCCAAACTTTATTTCGCGTGTGTGGATTGGCACCTGCCTTGGCCTCCCTCGCTTGCGGGGTATCTATCGCCTCAGCAACGGAGGGGGTATCGGGCTTCTCTGCTATCCGCCCAAAATCGTTCATCTGTAGGGACGCAGCGTGCTGCGTCCGCGCCACCAACCACAAACACCTGTTTCTCGTAGGGAATGGTCTCAGACCATTCCGTTTCCGAGCAAAATGCAGCGGCAGTCGCTTGATCGCACCTTTGCGTTAAAACGCTCCCTCTGCCAGCGACGGAGGGGGTGCGCTACCCGTGGTCGCCATTCTCAAACGGAATCTTCGGGAAGCCCCCTGCGAACGGCACATCAGGACGCGCATAATCGCCCATCAACGCGCGGCGCTGTGGTGTCGTCTGTTCGAGGAATTCAGTGTCGGTGCTGTCGCGGTCGGAACGGCGCAGCCACGGCGGGCTGTAGATAAAGTGCATATTGTAGCGATCCCACGTCATGTTGTTGGGCATCGGTGAATGCCACACGCCGTTATGGAACAGCAGCACACTCCCACGCCGCGCTAGCAGGATTTGTTGTACAGCACACGCATAGGCTTCCTTACGAACAGAAGCCGGCAGGTCGATACGGCTGCGGTGGCTGCCGGGGATCATAATCATATTGCCCATGAACGGCTGCGATTGGTCAGTCAGGTGGTAACTCGCGCGCAGTTGAACCAGCGGCACCGGATACGCCAGCTTCTTAAAATCATAGGCCGACGACCCATCTTGATGCCAGCCAACCGATTGACTGCCTGCCGGTTGCACCGTACACCACGCCGCCTGCAATACGAAATTATCGCCGTACAATCCGCGCACCTTCGGCAGCACCGCCGGATGGTCAATCAGCCGTTCAATCGACGGTTCATGCTCGAAACCTTTGCCGATCTGGAGCAGCTTTTCTTTGGGCTGGTTGGCATGTATGCGCTTGGCAGCTTCCAAAGCTTCGTCGCACTCGTCTTCACTCAGCACATCCTCAATGACGATATAGCCGAAACACTCAAAAATAAACTGATCCATCTCGGTCATCACACCGGGCTTGGACAAAGGCAGCGCTGTCAAATCCATCTTTTCCACTTTCTGCTAATAAATATTCATTTCTTTGCAATCGCATCGTAGTGTAACACCAACTACCGATCCCCCGCACCCAGTCCAATCCTTCCCCTTTACCATCCTCCTCCCAATCTCCTACCGCCCTTATCCACTCCCCCAACCGCCTGCCTTCATCCTTTCGCCTATCCCCCCAATCCCGCGCCTTTTCCCTTCATCCGCTTGCGGGGGAGGTGTCGCGCCAGCGACGGAGGAAGTCTATTCTCCGCGTCCCTGCATTTTCTCCCGCCCTGTTACTACGGGGTGGGTCGGGGTGGGGATATAATTCCATATACAAATTCACGCCGTAAATGGGTATAATTTATAAGGTTAGGTAGCCCATTTTGTACCAATGAACCCCACTCGTAAGCCTACTTGCCGTATTCATCTGCGAACCTGCTAGGAGATAAGGAAATGCCCGTGAGCGCGGTATGAGTTCAACCTTGTGACGTGTACACCCCTGCGAAACAGGTATCCGTAGCTTCCGCATTTTCGTATCCGTAACAAGCCAGAGGAATAACCCAACATGCTTTCGACTCCCAACCTACAATCGGCTGGACAACTGCGCCACGAAGTTGACCGCCGCCGTACCTTTGCCATCATCTCGCATCCCGACGCCGGTAAAACCACCCTCACCGAAAAATTGCTGCTGTACGCCGGCGCAGTCAACCAGGCCGGTTCAGTACGCGCCAGCAAAAATCAACGCAGCGCCACCTCCGACTGGATGGCGATGGAACAACAGCGTGGTATTTCGATCACCTCCACCGTCCTCCAATTCGAGTACGAGGACTGTATCTTCAACCTGCTCGATACCCCCGGTCACCGCGACTTCAGTGAGGACACCTACCGCACCCTCATGGCTGCCGACAGCGCCATTATGGTCTTGGACAGCGCCAAAGGTATCGAGCCGCAAACCAAAAAACTGTTTGAGGTTTGCCGTCAGCGCAACCTGCCGATTCTGACCTTCATCAATAAGCTCGACCACGAAGGCCGTGACCCCTTCGAACTGTTGGATGAAATCGAACGTGTGCTGGACTTACAGGTCGCCCCTATGAACTGGCCGATTGGTACCGGCAGCAATTTTCAGGGCGTTTATGACCTGCAAGACCATCAAGTGCTGCTCTTTGAACGTACCGTGCGTGGCAAATCGCGTGCGCCCGTCAAAGTCACCGATCTCTACGACACGGTGCTCGAAACCACCATCGGCACGCGCCCCTACCAGCAGCTTCGCGATGACGCCGAGCTTCTATCCGGCGCAGGCGCACCCTTTGACCGTGACACCTTCCTCGCGGGGACGCTAACACCTGTGTTTTTCGGCAGCGCCTTGAATAATTTTGGTGTCGAGCCGTTCTTGGAAGCGCTCATCCAGCTTGCCCCTTCACCGCGCCCCCGCGAAAGCAGCGAAGGGCTGGTGGAACCCACCAATGAAACCTTCAGCGGCATCATCTTCAAAATTCAGGCCAATATGGACCCGCAGCATCGCGACAGCCTCGCCTTCCTGCGCGTCTGTTCAGGCCGCTTTGAGAAGGATATGAGCGTCACCCACCCGCGTTCAGGCCGTAAGGTACGCATGACCCGTCCACACCGCCTGTTCGCCCGTGACCGCGAAACGGTGGACGAAGCCTTTCCCGGCGATGTCATCGGCCTCAGTAACCCCGGCATCTTCCGTATTGGTGATACGCTCTGTGGTGGCGATGTGTTCGAATTTGCCCCCATCCCGCCCTTCCAGCCGGAAGTGTTCGCCGTCCTGCGTAATATGTCAACCGAGAAGTATAAACAGTTTAACAAAGGTGTAGCCCAGCTTCGCGAAGAAGGTGTAGTGCAGGTGCTCTACGCTGTCGACCAAACCCGCCGCGAACCCATCCTCTGCGCGGTTGGCGAACTTCAGTTCGAAGTTGTGGTCTCGCGTTTGCTGGCGGAATATAACGTCGAAACCCGCATCGAACAGTTGCCCTATACAGTCGCCGCGTGGGTCGAAGGTGAGGACGACCAAATTCAAGCCGTCCGCTGGCCGATGGAAAGCCTTCGCACCCTCGACCATGACCAGCGCTGGGTCGTCTTGTTCAATACACCGTGGCAGTTGAACTACACCATCAAAGACCAGCCCACGCTGCGCTTTGTCGATGTCGCCGGCAACCTGCTCAAGAAAACCTGATCTCCAAACACCCACTTGATGTAAGGGCGTGGCACGCTGCGCCCTTGTTCCAACATTTTCTCACGCCCTCGCGACGCTCATCGACAAAATACGGCAGTCGAATCATATGTTGTGCAAAACCCTTAAATTGTGCATAATATACGCAAGTGGTGTTGTAAACTTTTTAACCCCACGGCTGACGTTGACGAACGACCCAAATGCAACCTAACCCGCCCCGTTTGGGCGGATGTGAAATGTCGCTGAAACATGGTATTCCGGCTCTTGTAGCCGTCAACATTAACGAGAACATGCGTATTCGTAAATGCTCTGCACGGGACATCAGCCCACCCGAACCGGAGAATCGGATTTGATCCCTCCCACGAAGAGGCCGATTCAACACACATAAACCGGCGCACCGCTTTCAGGCGCGACAATTAGCGTTCTCAACTGCCTAACCGCACAGCCGTGGCTGCATTTCGACAGCGACGGCTGTTTGTTTTAAAGGAACTGGCGCGTGGGAAACGGTGTTATTACCGCGCTGCAAGTACAAAAGCGCGATAAAGAACGTGTAAACGTTTTCATAGATGGTGAGTTCGCCTTTGGTCTAAACCTGCTGGATGCCGCGCGTTTGCGGAAAGGACAGGTGTTGGCAGAGGCGGAAATTGCTGTCCTGCGCAACGACGATGCGATTGTGCAGGCTGTGAATACGGCTGCCCATTTCTTGAGCTATCGCCCGCGCAGTGAACAGGAAATTCGGCGTAACCTCAAAGAAAAAGAAGTGCCGGAAGATGTGGTCGAGGTCGCCGTCCAACGCCTTCAAGGCTTGGGCTATCTGGATGACGCAGCTTTCGCCCGTTATTGGGTGGATAACCGCAACCAATTCAAACCGCTGAGCCACCGCGCCTTACGGCAAGAACTGCGCCAGAAAGGCGTGTCGGATGCGCTCATCAGCGAAACGTTGGGCGACCAAAGCGAGTCGGACTTGGCTTATCAGGCGGCGGAAACACAGGTGCGTAAGCTCCGTAACCGCACACCGCGCGAGTTCAAAACAAAAATAAACGCCTTCTTACAACGTCGGGGATTTGGCTATAGCACTACTCAGGATGTCGTTGCCCGTTTGATCGAAACGCTCGAAAGCGACGACCCCGACTACTTTAACCGGGAAAATGACTTACATGAGGATTAAATGTTATGGATGCTATAGGATTGATTGTCGCCCTCGTTGCGGGGCTGGCAATCGGATTAGGAGCAGGCTTCTATGGCCTGAGGTCTTACCAGAATTCTCAGGGCAAGAATCGCCGTGAAATGGCCGAAGCCGAAGCCCGCACGATTGCCGAAAAAGCGAAATCAGAAGGCGACAGCCTGATTAAGACATCCGAGGCTAAAGCCCGCCAGATTGTGGATGAAAGCGAACAAGCATCCCTTCGCCGCCGTCGTGACCTTGATAAAGAAGATGAACGGATGCAGAAGCGGCGTGAAGAAGTCGATAATGCCCGTGAACGGGTGGAACAGCGCGAACAAAACCTGAATAAGCGCCAGAGCCGCCTTGATAAGCAGCAGGGCGACCTGCAAAAGTTGGAAGAGCAACGTGCCGCCGAGCTTCAGCGCATCGCCCAGATGACGACTGACGAAGCCAAGAAGGAATTACTGTCAGCCGTCGAGCGTGACGCCCGCAGCGATATGGCACGTACCATCCGTCAGGTGGAAGCCGAAGCCCGCGAAGAAGCCGACAGCCGCGCCCGCGATGTCATCGCCCTTGCGGTGCAACGTCTCGCCTCGGAGCATGTCAGCGAAATTTCCGTGAGCGTTGTGCAGCTCCCCAGCGACGAAATGAAGGGGCGTATCATCGGTCGAGCCGGTCGTAACATCCGCGCCTTCGAAATCGCCACCGGTGTTGATGTTGTGGTCGATGACACCCCCGAAGCGGTCACCATCAGCAGCTTCGACCCCGTGCGCCGCGAAGTCGCCAAACGCGCCCTCGCCAAATTGGTGGTCGATGGTCGTATCCATCCCGCGCGTATCGAGCAGTTGGTCGAAGACTCGAAAGTTGAAGTCGAAAACAGCATCCGCGAAGAAGGTGAACGAGCAGCCTTCGAAGCCGGTATCCCCGGTTTGCATCCCGAAATTATCAAACTGCTGGGTCGCTTGAAGTTCCGTACCAGCTACGGCCAGAACCAGCACGCCCACTCGGTCGAAACCTCGCACATCGCCGGTATGATTGCCGCCGAACTCGGTGCGGATGTACAGATCGCCAAAGCCGGTGGTTTGCTCCACGACATCGGTAAAGCCCTCGACCATGAGATCGAAGGCACCCACGCGCTCATCGGTGCCGACTTTGCTAAACGCTATGGTGTGAACGCTCGCATAGTAAACGCTATCGCCAGCCATCACCATGAAGTCGAGCAGGAATTTGTCGAGTCCTACATCGTCGAGGCAGCAGATGCCATCTCCGGTGCGCGTCCCGGCGCTCGCCGCGAAAGCATGGAAACCTACATCAAGCGCGTCAAAATGTTGGAAGACATCGCCAACAGCTTCGAAGGCGTGGAACAAAGCTACGCCCTGCAAGCCGGACGCGAAGTCCGTATCATCGTCCGCCCCGAAATTGTGGACGACTACACCTCGCTGCAACTGGCGCGGGACATCGCCCGTAAGATCGAGGAAAGTATGCAGTACCCCGGTCAGATCAAGGTGCAGGTCATCCGCGAAACTCGCGCGGTCGACTTCGCCAAGTAATCTGCCCGACACCAAGCCAGACATTAACGAGGGCGCATATCAAATGCGTCCTTTTTGTTAATTGACAATCCACTGAATGAGTCACTGCCATGCCGATAAAACCCAAATATCAATTACTTGTTTTATGCCTTACGCTAATGCTTTATTGGGCTGCAAGTGTAAACGCTCAAGAATCCTCCAACCGGAATCAACTGGTCGAACCGACATCTGATGATTATCTCGCACACATTGACAGTGTTATCGCGAGCATGAACACGGCTTATTTTGATGGCCGGACTGAAAATATGGCAGAGTTTGATACCTTGGTGGATGAACTCTACTGGCGATATACTGATCATAATCTACTAACTTATCAACAGCTAATTACGGCCTACCACGCTTTAGCGGCTGCACCACAAGCCCGCACCTCAATCGCTGATGACCGGATCATCCCATGCCTGATCGAACAGTGGCTCGTCGAAAACCCAACCTATTTAGACCAAATAAAAACCTTACAAGTCGACGAATTTGAGTTTGACGTTAAACGGCTGAACAACACCGGTGCGTTCTTATTAGCTGCAAGGCAGGCTCCTTTTAACGGTGAAAATCTTTATAACGTAGGGCTTTCAGGTCACACGGCTAACTACATCGTTATACCAGATGAATCGCGGAAATATCGGGTGCCGCCGCTTCCATCGCCTATATTCGGGGATGTAATTATGGCGGATGATCTCAACGCAGACAGGCAGCAAGATTTTGGTTACGAGACCTTTGATCACGTTGGGAATAATTATGTGAACGGTTCGCTCGCCATCGTGACGTGGACAGGCGAGGCATTTCAGCCGCTGGCGAACATTGGTTTTCGGCATGGGCCACCGATGTCCGACTATGATGTGACATGGCAGCTTGTTCAACTCGATGACGATATGCAAAGGGAAATCATTGGCTTCCAAACATTGAGTGACAATTGGAACTGCCGCTTTTTACAAATCACCTATTATGACTGGCAAACGGACGGCTCGTTAATATCCTTAAATCATGAAAACAGCCTCCCCGATAGTTTCGGTTGCTTGCTGCGACAGGCAGAACAACATAGTTGGTCAGGTGATTACCCTGCGGCGATAGCCCTTTACAAACGAGCACTTGCAAAACTGGATGGGGATTTCGCGTTTCGGGCGTTAGCACAAGTACACCTTGGCCTCGATTATTTGTTGACTGGTAACGAACCCGACGCACGTCTTGCCTTATCAACCTTACCATCTCCAATCGAAGAAGATGCCGAACGCTACCCGTGGGTGAACGCGATTCGGGAAGCCTATCGTGATGACCCGCGTTTGCTGCCTGTATGTCAATCAATCTACAATCAACTGCTCAACATGCTTAAGGATTACAGGCTCACGGGTACGGTGTATGTAACAGATGGCGGCTTCTACGGAGCTTTTTCGTATGACCCCGTCCTAGACTTAGAGAACTTATCGTGCGACCTGCGTGCGGTGATGCAGACTGCACTAGCAGACGTGCATTTTCTGATGGGCAAAACACCGGTTGAGCAGTTAAAGCTGCTCGGCTTAGCTGTCGGCGGTTCAATCGACGCTGATCTTGATCAGGATGGCGATCAAGATTGGTTGGTTTGGATAGCAGGGATTGGCATGGACCCGTTCCTGTTCACCACAAATAGTGATACCTATACAATGTCTGTGTTAACAGGGCGAGGCAGCGGCGATGTTTTTGCCCCATCCGCCGATTTGCGACTGCCAGATACGGTTAATGAATACCGTGTGGTGAGCCTGCCAGATGGTAGTCAAGCGCTGATGAATGTTGACTTTGGGCATGACCTCTATAGTGATGTGATTTGTCAGGATCTCTGCGGGGGTGGCCCACCTTATATTTGTGCGGACGATGCTTACGCACCTAATCCTGCACGCGGTATTGGGGATATTACATTATGGCGGCTAGAGGATGGTCAACTAGCAACATTTTTCTTTGCATCCTTGTGTGGTTGGGGATATGACACTGATTTGTTTCCTGATGGTGAGCAGGGCAGCACTTTATTAGCTGGTAACACATTGTTCACCAGCGATGACTTTTTCGAGATTGTACCGGTCGCCTATCAATGGGATGACGATGAGCGAACTTATATCCTTCCGCCATCATTCCAGATACCCCCTACGCCAACTTTCATTCCTATCCCGCCTGCCAACCCGGTTTCCCAACCCCCATACCAGATTTCAGATGCGACGTTTCGAGATATTCGAGCAGCTTTCGCGGTAAAAGATTACGATCACGCATTGGAAATATTGAACAGCACATTAGCTCAGCCCGATGCCATTACACAACCACTTGCGACTGCATTTCACTATTATCGGGCTATGACGCTGGAAGTCCTAAATCAACCCAATAAGGCATTAGTCGACTACGAAGCAATCTATGAGACTGCGCCCGATACGGCATGGGGAATACTGGCAAAACTACATCTCAGAAGTGCTTAGTATTTCCCTTCTGATTTGTCGTGATGTCTCCCTTAAAAACTGAACATCGCCTTCACCACCCCGTTCGCGGGGTTTAGCCAATCGGGGAAGCTCTCGATCATCGCCTCTGCCGACGCACTGTGCGTAATCCACGGCTTCACGTCGATCTGCTTCGCCTCCAACGCCCCGATCACCTGCTTGAAGTCTGCATCGGTCGCGTTCCGGCTGGCGAGCAGCGTCAGTTCGCGCCGGTGGAATTCAGGGTCGTTAAACGTCACCTCACCCTGAAACAACCCCACGAACACCAAACGCCCCCCGTGCGCCACAAAGTTGAACGACTTCATCATTGAGGCCGCGTTCCCCGTCGCGTCGAAAACCACCGTCGGCAGGCCGTCAGGAATAACTGCTTTCAACTGCTCCAGCACATCACCTTTCCCGTCGATGCAGCACCCGATGGTCGGTTGTGTGCGGGCGAAAGCCAGTCTTTGGTCGCTCACATCCACCGCAATGACGTTTGCACCTGCTAGCTTAGCGAAGTTCGCAACGCCTAAGCCAATCGGCCCTACACCGACCACCACTGCATATTCCCCCTCCGTAATCTTTGCCCGCCGTACCGCATGGCAGCCGATGCTTAACATCTCCACCAGCGCGAACTCGTCTGCGTTCAGCACTGCCGATTTGTGGATTTTATCAATCGGTACGTTGATATATTCCCGCATCCCGCCGTCCCGATGCACACCCAGCACTTGCAGCTTGACGCAGGCATTGGTAATTCCGCGTCGGCAGGCATCACACACGCCGCAGTTCATATACGGGCGCACGCAGCACAAGTCACCCACCGCGAGGTCATGTTGGAGGCTGGTCTCACCGATTGCTGCGATTTCCACCGCCAGTTCATGCCCTAAGATGCGCGGGTAATTGAAGAACGGCTGCCTTCCGGCGAAGGCGTGTAGATCCGTTCCGCAAATGCCCACCTGCCGCACCCGTACTTGGACTTCATCCCTACCGGGCGGCTGCGGTGCTGGTGTATCCGCAATTTCAAAATGACCGGGTTCTCTTAAAATAACCGTTTTCATAAATATCACTCCTCATGAATACGCACGGTTATACTGCATTCGGCACGATTACGCATGTCGCGTGTTTTAATTTGCTATAGATCAGGTTTCAGTGTTCAATGAGGGCATCATTTATAAAGGCGAAGGTTATGGGCAGACGAATACTCATCACGATACTCTTAAACGGCTTATGGATCGTTTTTATCGGAATGCTGGTAGTACCCTTCATACCAGACTTCGCGGGTGATCAAAATGTGAATGCGATCCTCGGCGCGGTCTTGTGTTCGCCCGATGAACGCTTCGAGAGTCGCGCAAACACAAACGACTACCCCTTGATTGAGGACTTCGGTATCCCCATGACGCCTTACTGCGTGAATACCCGCCTCGAAACCCGCACCAACGTCACCGAAAAATGGCTAGCCATCGGCTTGGGCGGTGCGGTGGTCACTTTCATCCTGAGTATGGTGTCCGAACTCCTGCTAGTCATCTACTCCATTCGTAATAAAACATCGAAGCTCATCAGCAATAGCAATCCGGTAGGTTTCAATTTTGGCATGGCTCGCATGAGCCTGAACGATAGGCTTCAACAGCTTGAGAATGCTCGTCAAGCAGGTACGATTACCTACGACGAGTACGACCAAATGCGGACGAAAATCCTGCGCGAGATGGGTGATAATTAAAAGCGCATCTGCCGAAATGACCGATATCCTAAGTATTCACAGCAGCCCTATGGAGGCATCTACATGAATTCTATTGCCGGTTCCTCGCCGACAACCCGTTTACTTCTCATCGGCGCGAGCATTGTCGTGGTCATGGCGGGAATGCGCGCCTTTGCCGATACCCTCAATGCCTTCTTCCTCGCTGCCCTCATCGCCATGCTCTGCGCACCCATCCAGTCGTGGCTGCGTCGTCGCGGTTGGTCGCAGGGTGCGTCACTGGCGCTGGTGCTGGGCTTGATTATCCTTGTTGGTGTGCTGCTGATCGCTTTCGTTGGCGTTTCCACCAATCAGGTCATCCGCAAGCTTCCCGACTATGAGGAACGCTTTCAGGAGCTAGAAACCAGCACATGGGCACAGTTGGATGCCTTCGGTCTCTCGGAACAAACCCTTCAGGCTGTGGAGTCGATTAACTTGCAGTCGGTGTTCCCGTTCGCCAGCGCCGTTCTGCGCGGCACGCTGGACTCCCTCGGTAATATCCTGCTCATCTTCCTGATGCTTTTTTATATGTTGATGGATGCACCCAACATCCCGCGCCGCCTCAAGCGCGTCATGGGCGAGGATAGCCCGTGGTTAGCGCGTGCCAACTTATTCTTCTACAGCGTTCAGCGTTACATGATCCTCAAAACGGTGTTCGGTGTGGTCATCGCTGCCATCCAAACGGTAGTCATGCTCTTAATGGGTGTCGATTTTGCCGTACAGTGGGGGGTGCTAGCGGTCATCACCAACTACATCCCCAACGTCGGCTTCGTGCTGGGGTTAATCCCGCCTGTCGTCGTAACGCTCCTCGAAAAAGGGCCGCTGATGGCCGTTATCCTGATTGTCCTCTACAGCGTCATCAACAACATCATCGAAAACTTTGTCGCCCCGCGCTTCTTGGGTGAAGAGCTTGGCATCTCGGCCTTGTTCATCTTTCTCTCGCTCATCTTCTGGACGTGGGTACTGGGCGCAGCCGGTGCGCTCCTCGCCGTACCGCTTACCCTGCTCATCAAAATCATGCTGTTGGATGGGGAAGATAGCGCGAAGGGCTTGGTCGCCCTCATCAGCGATGGTACAGGCGAACCGGCGAAGGTCTAGCACACGCCACTTGGGAGGGCGATAAACCCTCCCAACATGTGGATTCACGATATGAGGCTAGTCACTACTACCGCTGGAATAAACCAGACTTCATCATTGCGCCTTTGTGTCTTTGCACCTTTGCGCTAAACAGTTTTTGTATCCTACTTCTTCGCGATCACCGCTGTCACTTCCACCTCGATCAACCACTCGTCGCCCGCCAGCGCGTTCACACCGACCAGCGCAGTAGCCGGTGGGTTCACCGGGAACAACTTCCTCCGAATCGCACTGACCACCGACCGCTGAGACATATCGGTGATGTACGTAGTCGCCCGCACGATGTCGCTCAGGCCAGCCCCTTCGGTTGCCAGAATCGCCGCGATATTCTTGTAAATCTGCTCAGCCTGTACTGCCATATCGCCCTCGCCAACCACGTTGCCGTTTATATCCTCGCCGACTTGCCCCGCCAGATACAGGAACGTTGCATCGCCGACATCGACTTTAACAAGCTGCGAATACATGCCGCCGGGGTCGGATGCGACGCTGGGGTTTAAGTGTGTTTTTTGCATGGTCATAATCCTATGAATGAAAAAGGGCAAGGAAATCCTCGCCCTCATGATGATGCTGAAATCGAGTTCGTCGGTCTAATACTTCCGCACCAGCGCCTTATACACCGCTGGCTGGCGGTTCTGGATGAACTGATATTCCTCGCGGTTCTTGCGCACTTCGTCGAGGTCGATCCGCGCCACTGCAAAGCCTTCCAACGGCTCGCCGGATTTCTCATCAGTTTCGGCTGCCAGCGAGGCATGGATATGACCGCGCGGCCCGACGATCATGCTTTCGCCGCCGAAGGTCAGCGTTACATCTTCACCGATGCGGTTAGCACCGGCCACGAAAATCGAGTTTTCATAGGCACGGGCGCGAATGTAGGTTTTCCACTCGTCGATGTTGCTGGCTTCCCAGTTGGCGCACACACAGACGATGTCCGCGCCATCCAGCGCCAAACTGCGGGCAACTTCGGGGAAGGCGAGGTCATAACCAATCATCAGGCCAATGTTGCCAACTTCGGTCGGGATAATCGGCAGCTTGAAGCCTTCGCGGAAGGCCATGCGTTCTTCACCGCGCAGGTGGATTTTGTTGTACACGTCCAGCAGTTCACCGTCCGGCCCCACCAATATCGCCGAGTTGTAGAGCACCGACTCGACTTTCTCTTTGGTGACCATACCGAAGGCGATATACACGCCGTATTCGTTGGCACGTTGGGCGATCAGGTTGATGGTCGGCCCCGGTACGCGCTGGGCGAGTTCGGTAAAACGGACACCCAGTTCATAACCGCTGGTGATGAGTTCGGGGAAAACAATTAAATCGACTTTTTGTTGAGATGCGATCTTGGCGATGGTTTCCGACATCTTGACCAGATTATCTTCAGCCTCGCCCAATTTGGGGCGCATTTGCACCGTCGCCACTGTGATTTCACGCATGGGTTTTCTTCCTTAGTCTGGTTGCAGAACATACACGCTTATTGTAACGGCAAGTTGTATTTTACACGACTCGCAGCCGACACGGCAGCACCCGAATGGTACTCGTCGGATGAAAGTCGTCTAAAACCCGTTTTCACTATAATATTTTAGAACAAAAGTTCAAATTTTACAAGTCTGGATCGAGTATCATTTCAGCGGAAGTTAAGAGATGAGCAGGGTTATTTTTGCGTCATGCCAGGGGGAAATCCACATTTAACGGATAGTTGGTGTGAGCTGCTAGCGACCTGATATTTTGAATTCACTTTTATTAAATAGGGAGTGGCATAATAACGAGTCTATGGCCTGATCTAGCGGAAATTAGGCGTTAACTGGCTGTGTAGAAATCCCTCCAAAGCTCCGGCTATTATCATCCTTGCGTTCCCCTTTTCACAAACAAGTAGTCACCGTCATGGATGACTACTGACTGCATGTAAATCGGGCACATATTCAAAACTTATCGTAAGGAGATTGTATTGTGAAGGTTCGTGGCTTTTCCCTCATGACGCTGGTTGTGTTCGCGCTAGTCTGCGTGATGCCGCTGGCTGCTCAAGATGCTGTTACTACGGTGACGGTAGTCGAAACAACGGATACCTATCGCTTAGTCCGCCATCCGCTTGGTGAAACCCAAGTTCCACTGCACCCCACACGCGTTGCGACCTTGATTCCTGACGGTGGCGTGGATTATTTGTTGACCTTTGGGATTGTGCCGGTTGCTGCCGCTGATCTCAACACGTTTGGATACGGCACAGATGCCCTACCCACCTATTACGATCTGGCGACCTTCCCCGTGGAGACAACGGGCGCAGACATTATTGGTATTAGCTGCTGCAGCGGGAGCTATAACCTCGAAAAGCTGCTTGAGGCTGACCCAGATGTGATCATCGGCTGGACGTATCAGGCTGAAGGTATTTACGACCAGTTATCAGCGATTGCGCCAACCGTAGCGATTGCCCCCTACAACGGCCCTGAGTGGCTGGAAGCCGGACGTGTGATGGCGGAAGTGCTGGGGCGCACACCGGAATATGATACGTGGTTGGCAACATGGGAAACCAGCATCACCGATTTGCAAGCCCGATATGACGATCCGTCCGAGATCGAAGTCAGCGTGGTGAATGCTTCTAACGCCGACCGGGTTACTATGTACACCTCCAAGAGTCAACCCGGCCAATTGGTCACCGCTGCCGGTTTCAAAATCAAAGACCCGCCCAGCCTCGTTGACAATGCGGCTGCTATCGAAATCAGCCTCGAAACCTTAAATTATATCGATGCAGATGTGATTTTCGTCACAGTCAATTATTTCAACGAGAATAATTGGCAGACTTTCAACACCGAAGGCATGGGTTCCTCGGCTGTCTGGCAGCAGCTCAAAGCCGTGCAAGCCGGACGTGTGTATCCGATTGATACCTTCTTTTGGACGAACGGTGGCCCTGCGGCAAATACGCAGTTGGTACTGCCAGATATGTTCGAGGCGGTTTTCAACGGACAAACACCTCGCCACCGTCAGGCTGATGCTGATGTTGAAGCAACCCCAGAGGCCACCGAAGCCGCTGGCTAACGCCTAACGCGCTGTGATTGTCAATGGCTTGAACCCAAGGTGGGCGACCGGTTCAAGCCATTTTTATTGCCCAAACGTACCGAACATCGCCCGAAATCCAGTGACAAGCTTCATGTTCTGATTGTCGGCCTCAACATCACGAATCGAAATTCGTCATTTGTTCACTTATAAACTGCTAACGACCTTGCTCCGAACTTAAGACTTGCCACTTCAAACTTCCAACTGCTGCTGGTTGTCGAATGTTCACCACCTCCGCTATACTCCAATTATTCGGGAAACAGTGGAGGGACTCATCATGGCGCACCGGACAACCACGCTTCGTATGCTGCTCATCATGCTCGTCATTGGCCTGCTTGCGGCTTGTAACGCACCAGCGCCAACATCCGAACCGACCTCGGTTGCTGTCATTTCTGAAACACCGCTGCCGACCGATCCGCCAATGATTACGCCAACCCCTGATGGCGCAGCGACATTGCCACCCATTGATGAGCCATCTCCAACGGGTGAACTGCCGATCACCGAATTACCGAGTGAAGTGCCGTTCCCAACCGATACACCGACCGACTCCGGCGCACTACCGACGGATATACCCGCTGCGACGGTTACCCCGTCCGGTGTTCCCGTGAGTACAAGTACGAGTGAGCCGACAGCAACGATTACACCGACGATTAACCTCACGCCCTCGCGCACACCAATTGTCGAGAATAACGCCTTCGCCCTCGGTGCCCACGTATTCGGTTTCGGCCACTTCCAGCAGATGAAGCAGGCCGGTATGACATGGCTCAAGCTGCAAGTTAAGTGGGATGGCACCAGCCCTGCCAGCGCGGTGAAGCCTCAAATTGATCAAGCTCGTGGTGGCGGCTTCAAGGTGCTGTTGAGCGTCGTCGGCGAAATCAGCCAGCTTGGTGCTGACCGTGCCGCCTACACCACCCGCTATGCCACCTATGTTGCCGGATTAGCGGCGTTAGGGCCGGACGCGATTGAAGTGTGGAACGAGCCGAACATCGACCGTGAATGGCCGCGTGGTCAGATCAGCGGTGGTAACTATGCCCAACTGCTGATCGCCGCTTATAACGCCATCAAACAGGCCAACCCTGCCGTAATGGTTATCAGCGGTGCGCCCGCCCCGACGGGTTACTTCGGCGGGCAGTGCGCGGCGGAAGGCTGCGACGACAATATCTTCATTACCCAGATGCAGCAGGCTGGTGCTGGTAACGCGCTCGACTGCGTGGGAATGCACTATAACGACGGTATCGTGTCGCCCGACCTAACCAGCGGCGACCCGCGTGGCAGCTCAAGCCATTATTCGCGGTACTTCAAGACATTGATCGCGCTGTATTCCGGCGTGTTCCCCGGCAAACCTGTCTGCTTCACCGAGTTAGGCTACCTCTCACCGCAGGGTTACGGCGCACTGCCAGCAGGCTTCGAGTGGGCGGCGAACACCACCATTCAAAATCAGTCGGATTGGCAGGCGCTCGCCGCGCAAATCGCCAAAACAGGTGATAAAGTGCGCATGATTATCGTGTGGAATTTGGATGCGACCCGCTACGACAGCGACCCGATGGCTGGCTATGCGATTATCCGTAAGGACGGAAGCTGCGTCGCCTGTAGCGCCCTCGGCAAGGTGATGGGTGTAACCCCCTAGGCAATAACCACAAAACAAATGACGAGGAAGCAGTGATTTGCTCCCTCGTCACCTGATCTCAACTGCAAATTTTGATGTAGGGGCGAAGCGTCCCTCGTCCGCGCTGACACATAGGCATCAGCGCGGTCTAGTGATCTGAGGGATTAGAGCGGTTCACCCAGCAGGTAGCGGTGGAAGGCTTGGTTGACCCACAAATTCCACACCTGAACATCACCGTCACCGTAATTTTCGGTGAAGCTGTTGACAATCGCTTCCGAGTTTTCGTTCAGCGAGAACGATTGCAGATAGAAGTCGCCGATGTAAACCACATTGTTCTTGACTTCAACATAGTCCGGCACTTCGACGGTTGCCGAGTACAGCGGCTGCCGCCATGCACCGAAGATCAACCCCGGTTCGTCGTCGGCGTCTTTCTTGGCGTAGGTGTTGATAACCGTATCGAACTTGGCACGGTCTTCCGCCGTAGCGAACTCTAAAGCAAGGTCGTACTCTTTGGCATAGGCGATGTAATTACCATCGTCCAACAGTTCAACTTGAAATTCAGGGCTGGCACCGGGTTCACCCCATTCAGCTAGATACAAAAAGGCGGAGGTCTTGGGTTCCAACTGCACTTTGGCATCCAAACCTTCGCTGCGGAGCAAGGTGAGAAGCTGACGGGCGTGGTCAATGTTGGCATGACCATACACCAGCGCGAGTTCAGGGTCGAAACCGGCATTCAACGATGTGCGCTTGAGATTATATCCGGTGATGATGCCATCCCGAATGAGCTGGTTGGCGGGCTGTTGAAGATCATCCGCGAAAACTTGATCGAACGACTCCCACGTATAAACCAGTTTGTTGAAAATGTCGGCATCGCTGACCGAGCCGATGTAGTGCTTATACTGGCCGGTGAGTTCGAGCGCCTGCCCCAGCAGGTAATAGGCGGATTCGGTCGTCGCGGGTGCGACGAGGT
>JAPUDW010000105.1:19426-21350 GCA_027492915.1 Bacteroidota bacterium
GTAGGCTTCGGTAAAAGCGCTGTCGATCAAGCCACCATCGAACGCGGTAGCGAGGAGCTGCTGCTGGTTGGCTGGCAGGTCGGCGGGAATGCCATCCACATCCGCCAGCGCGGCTTCAATCTTGGCTTCGGGATAGGTCAGCGCCAGTTCGTCAAGATTGACAAAGTACACGGTTTTAAGGACAGCTTCTAAATTGGTGAAGCCATCGAGTTCAAGGTCAGCAGGGATTTCGACGGGGCTGGTAATTGCGCCAGCCGCTTCCGCGTATCCGGCATCATCCACTTCGTCGGCCAGTGTGACATCATAGCGCGATTGCAAATAGGTGGCGTAGGCGCTCGATTGGTTAGCAATAGGCGTTTCGTCGTGGGCAGCAGCAACGCCCGTGAGCAAAACACTGCTCAACGCAGCTAATAAGAGAATCGTTGAACGGAATTTCATCGAATATACCTTTCCTTCAAACGCATCTTCATAAGTGAAAGTTCTGTTATAAAAACAAGGAGGCCATTCGCGATGTACCTCCTTGTTTGAACTGCGTCTTAACTGGTGAATTCAGCCAGAGCGGGGAACTTCAAACCCGTCAAGAAGGTGCCGTTGATTTCAGCGGCATCAAGGTTGAGGTCTGAACGGTAAACGTACACACCGATGGGTTGGAAGATCGGCAGCAGCGGCAGATCTTGCCACAGCAGCGCGTCAACCTGCGTGTAAATTTCGGTACGCTTGGCGACATCGCTTTCCGCGCGACCCTGTTGGAACAGGCCAACGATTTCGGGGTTGGCGAAGGCGAAGAAGCCGGTTTCGTTAGCAAGGTAGTTGCGGTAGTGATCCGGTTCCGGCCCGAACAAACCCCAGCCGCCGAGGAAGGCATCATACGACTTTTCCACGCTGGTATTGTCGTAGATGGCTTCGTTGGTAGCAGCATCATCCAACGGGGCAAGTTCAATGTTCACGCCGATGGCACGCCAGTTGTCATAAACAATCGGCGCAATCCCTTGCATGAGCGACCATGAACCGAGATAGACCAAACGGAGAGTCAGTTCTTCGCCATCTTTGTCGAGGAAGCCGTTGCCGTCGCTATCCGCCCAACCGAGGTCGGCGAGCTGCTGCTTGGCTGATTCGGGGTCGAAGGCATATTGCGCATTGCGGCCTTCTTCATAGACGAACACCGAACGGTTGAACACCGAGTCCGAGAGCAAGCCATTACCAGCCGCAACTGCGTCGATGACTGCCTGACGGTCGAGGCCGGTAATCAGCGCGCGGCGGATAGCCGGATCGCTGAAATTCTTGCTCTGGGTGTTGAAGCCGACATAACGCTGAAGGTCACGGGGTGTTTTCACAATCGTGAAGTCAGGGTTATTTTCAAAGGGTGACAAGTCCGCACCATCGATACGGGCGAAATCGAGTTCGCCAGCCAGCAGGGCGTTAGCGGAATTCTGGACACCTTCGATGAAGCTAACGACGATGCGACCGATCTTCGGTGCGCCGCGCCAGTAGTAGGGGTTGGCTTCGAGGGTAACACTTTCGCCCGACTTCCATTCCACGAAGCGGTAAGGGCCGGTGGTGATGGGGTTGGTGTTGTAGGGCGCGTCGATCACGCTGGTGCTTTCGAAGGCGTGCTTGGGCACAATCGGGATCGCCAGCGCGGTCAGCACGGTGGCATCCGGTTGGGACAGGATCACCTTGAAGGTGTGGTCGTCGATAATTTCGAACTTGAAGGGTTCGCCGTTCTGGATCAGGTTCGCACGCCAATCAATCGCGTTGTCTTCTTGCAAGACGGCTTCGTAGGTGAACAGCACGTCTTCGGCGGTGAAATCCTCACCATCGCTCCACTTCACACCTTGGCGCAGGTTGAATGTGTATTCCAACCCGTCGTCGGATGCAGTCCAGCTTTCGGCCAGCGCGGGTTCGATTTTGTCGCCCCAATTTT
>JAPUDW010000106.1 GCA_027492915.1 Bacteroidota bacterium
TGTTGAGGTCAGGCGGGATGGTCGGGGCAGGTGTGCCACCCCGACCGAGTAATTTCTTGAGCGAAAAAGATGCCATCGGGTGGTGACTGGCCTAGATCGAAACTTTTTCGACCGCATCCATCAAGGATTGGAACTGCGGAATATAAAGCTGCTGTTTGGCATCGCTCATGGCGACCGGCGGGTTCGGGTGAACTTCGACCATCAGGCCATCGGCACCGCTGGCTTTGGCGACACGGGCTAATGGCAGGGCGATGTCACGGCGACCGGCGGAGTGAGAAATGTCAACGATAATCGGCAGGTGAGATTCGAGCTTCATCACTGCGACACCACCAATATCGAGCGTGTTACGGGTGGCTTTTTCGAAAGTGCGGATACCGCGTTCGATCAAGATGACGTTCGGGTTCCCACTGCTGACGATGTATTCGGCTGCGTACAAGAATTCTTCCAAGGTAGCTGCGAGACCGCGCTTGAGGATGATCGGTTGGCGAACCTGCCCCATTGCCTTGAGCAAGAAGCTGTTTTGCATGTTACGTGCGCCGACCCAGAAAATATCAACATAATCGGACATCATCGAAATCTGGCTGGCATCCATAATTTCGCTGGTGATGAACATGTTGTACTTGTTGGCGACCTGACGGGCAATCTTCAGGCCGGGTTCACCCATCCCTTGATAGTCGTAGGGTGAAGTACGCGGCTTAAACACCATGCCGCGCAGGATTTTGACACCGCGAGTGGCGAGGGCAGCAGCGGTTTCATCCATCTGCTCGTAGCTTTCGACCGCGCAGGGGCCGCTGATGATTTGGAAGCTGCCATCACCGATTTTGGTCACGCCGTCGGGTAGGGTGATGATGGTACGTTCGTCAGCCGTTTTGCGCTGGACGAGGATTTTGGCTTTGGATTCTTTTTCTTCCAAGGCGAGCGAGGCGCGAAAAATTTCTTTAAAAAGCGCTTTGATGGTTTCGTTACTAAACGGGCCTTTATTATTTTGTTCAAGCGCGGTCAGCATCTGCGATTCGCGCTGCGGGTCGTAGAAGGCGCTGCCTGCCTGCTGTTGGATCTTACCAATATCCGAGGCGAGACTTGCACGTTTATTGAGCAGTTCGAGAATTTGCAAGTTGATGTCATCGACCTGCGCCCGAAGATCCTGAATACTTTCAGCCATAATTACTCTATCCATTCGTGTTTTATACCTATAGACGGGTGATTATACTGCGAGGTAGGGGGCTGTGGCGAGTTTGAACTTACCGGAAATTACCATGCGCTGCGATTATCGTAAATCGCGTTGTTATGGGATGGGCGTTCGCCTATAATCTTGTTAACTTTCATAATCGTATTGTTATTCACTAGACGGACAATTAATTTGAGTACCAGTGTCGTGTTTGAAAACGAACCAACGGCATCGTTTCAAGCCCAATGTTTAGTTATTGCTGACCAGTGGGAAGCTGGAACGATGCCTTATACCGAAGCGCGGGAGGCGTTGAGCACTCTGGCACAGGATGCGGTGGACAGAGGGCATATAGCCGACCAAGGGCGGGTGGAGCAGGTGATCGGTTATATGGAAGTGGCGCGTGGTAATTTGAACATCAGCATCAACCACTTTGAACGGGCGCGGGCGGCCTACAACCAAGTCGGGAACCTCGTTCGCGCGGCGATTTGTGATATGAATATCGGTGAGTCGTACCGCAATAAGGGCGATTTTAAGCGAGCACTAACCCTGTATGGTAAAGCCTACGAAGCCTTTAAAGATGCGGGCGATATTGAAGACCAAGCCTTCGCGATCAGCTATCGCGGGCAGGCATGGTTGAGCATGGGGCGGGTGGATACGGCGCATGAAGACCTGATGAACGGTTTGGCACTGGCGGAACAAATTCCGGTAGGAACGGTTGACCGGAGTATCTTGTTATGCGAGGTTAATCTGGCACTGACACGGTTGTTTATTTTGCGCGACCGCTATGGTATGGCGTGGGAAGCATCACTGCGAGCATACGAGGTGGCGCAGGAAAGCCCCCATGCATTCGAAAAAGGATACGCGAACCGCGCACTGGCGGAAATTATTAGTGTGAATCCGACGCCACCGATGGACAAGCGCTTTGTGAATGACCCAAATTTTTATTTCCAAGCGGCGAATGATGCTTTTCTGGAAATTCATGCAGAGGGTGAAATCGCAAGGACGATGCATTCACACGCGCTGCACCTGTTGAGAGAAGGACGCCGCATGATGGCGGCGCGTAAGCTGCAACTGGCGATGAATATTTTTACGCGGTTGGGCATGGTAGACGATGCCGCACGGGCAGCCGCGACCCAGTTGGAAGTTTTATAGTCGTCAGTTGACAGTCAACAGTTCTCAGTCAAATGCGAAGCCCTACTTGTAATAAGTGGGACTTTTTATTAGTAGGTGATATGAGTTGTGGATTTCGCAAATAATCCGCCGAAATAGCGGACGAAGCTCTCGTGTGTCTGCCGAATTGACAATTTGAGATGGCGCTATGTGAGTTGCGGTAGTGACGGAGATGGTTTCGCCCTGATACTCGATTCCCACTATTTGTCTAAATCACTTCCTCTTTTAAGGATGAATCATAAATTTTCTGTAGTCAATCGTAATTTATGTGGATCAATAGGCTCATTTTCGACAGCAGATGTGCATATCATCGTCTTAGGGCATGGCAAGCGTAGGGTTTGAATACGGTTTGCATCAGGGAGGGAGGGGCGCAATTGGATATGCTAAGGCAAAAGTACCTTAGTACCATCCGTTATTTAGAGAAAGCAACCCATCATGAAGGGGACGCTGGCGCACATACACCTGTTGATCGTGACCTTGTTGGTGGGGTTGGTGGCGTCTAGCTGCCAAACGAGCCGGCAAGAAGGTGTAAGCCTCTTATTGCAGCCCGATAGCCCGACGATGGTATCCTTCCCGTTGATGGCGGCCTCGCAAATCTACGCTTTTACCGCTGACTCGCAACTGCCCATTCAAATTAGCCTTGTGCCGATTACCCGCAACCTCGCATATACAGCGGAACTGCGCGACGAACGTGGCGGCGTGATGGCGACGGTAGCCAGCAGCTCTATTCAAGACGCGGTGTTGACGATTGACCCCGGCAGCCAGCGCTATACCCTCGCGATTAAATCCGACAATACGACGCTGCAAGGGATGCTTTCTGTGCAGGTGGCACGCAGTGGGGTGGTATCTGCGCATATTGCTGCGATCAAGGCGGCGGTTCCGACACCGGAGATTGTGCCGTTCCAATCGGTAGCGATTGTGACTACACCGGTGGTCAGTGAGCCGTGTGCGGCAGCCAGTAATACGGGCGTGAGTGTCAATTTGCGCAACGGGCCGGGGACGGAATATGGCGTGGTGGGCACTCTCTTATATGGTGCGGTATTAAGTGTGTACGGCAAGAGCAGCAACGATTGGTATCAGGTCATACAAGATGGGCAGTTGTTCTGGGTGTCTGGCAGCGTGACCAGCATTACCGGTGACTGCGCCAATTTGATCGATGCAACACCGCCGACTCTGCAACCGGTCGACAGCAGTGTGCGGTTGGTGATCGCGGACAACGGCTGGGGCAGTGTTAATGAAAATGTGGACAGCAACGCGATCAATTCCAATGACCTGATTGTGATTTCGTCGCCGACAGTCGATACTTCGGCACAGCACTTCCAAGAGTTCACGCTGACACTGTTGTGTTCCGGCAGTGGGGCAGAAGGCTTGCGCTGGGGGGCGATTGAAGCACCGTCATTGAAGTGCGGCGGTTCAGTGGTGCTGCCGCTGACGGCTGCTTACCGCGAACAAACGATAGCGGTGACGCTGCCTCAATCCACCAGCTATAACGAAGTGCAGTACACGTTGATGGCGGCACGGCGGGGGTAACTTTCACTTCTAGAACATTTTTTATGAGGTGTTGGGGATCACGTAAAGGCTAAAGTGCTCGTTGCCCCCTACAACAAGTCAGCAGTTTATCCCCCAGACTGTAAAGCCAGTCTTGCAAGTTAGAATCGGCTCGGCTATACTACCAGCACGTTGAAAAACGCGGTTCGCCAAGGTAGCTCAGTTGGTAGAGCAACGCACTGAAAATGCGTGGGTCCCCGGTTCAAGTCCGGGCCTTGGCAAAGTAAAGCCCATCACCTGATGGGCTTTTTTGTTGCCCGGTTGTAGCGGCGTTAGAAAATTGTTATATAATGCCAAATAGAGCGTGTAACGGTGAGCAATAAGCGGATGGAGTGCGATATGTCGTTGCGGCGATTGGCTGTCTTGGTTTTCTTGATGGTCGGCATGAGTGTGGTTTTGAAACCTGCCGAAGCACAAACGAGCAACGCGGCGTGTCCGGCGTTGGTTGAGATGGCGCTTACACAGGTCGGGAATAATTGCGCGGATTTAGGACGTAACAGTGCGTGTTACGGTTTTAACCAACTGTTTGCACGCTTTAACCAAGCGGTTGATTCGAATTTCTTCCAGAAGCCATCCGACCGTGTTGCACTTGCCCTTCTGAGCAGTATCCAAACCGCACCGCTGGATCTCGACTTAAAACAGTGGGGTATCTCGGTCATGAACGTACAGGCCAATGTGCCGGATACGTTACCGGGGCAGGCCGTTACCTTCCTTCTGCTTGGCGACAGCGAGATCGAGAACGCGGTTTTGCCAGATGCCCAAACCGTACCCGCCGTGACAGTCATCTTACAGACCGGTGCGGATTTACGCAGCAGCGCCCTGCCGGATGGGGCGATTATCGGCAAACTGGCAGCCGGTACGGTGGTTGACGCGGATGCGATTAGCCAAGATGGTACTGCGCTGCGCCTCGTACTTAATGAGGCGAGTGGTTGGGTCAACCGTGAGGCTGTAAACCCGAACCCGACGCTCGACCGTCTGCCGAGGATCTCTGCAAACAGCCAATCCCCTATGCAGTCGTTTTACTTCCGCACACGAACAGGCAGCGTGTTAGAGTGCGCTCAAACCCCATCTGTGCTGATAATCCAAAGTCCGCAGAACATCAAAGTAAATTTGACCGCGAACGGTGCGGATATTGAACTTGGGTCATTAATCACCCTGCAAGTGCTGCCGGATGGGCGCACGATGCAGCTCACCACGCTGGAAGGCGAGGCGATCATCAACAAGGGGCAGCCGGATGAAATCCGTGTGCCAGCAGGTTCTACCACGACCCACTGTCTGAGCGAAGCCGCTGATCTTGGTATTGACGGCAAGGCCAATGACCAAGTGATTGGTGACGATTGCAGTTGGGAACAACCGCGCTCGGCGACCTTTATGGAACTGGAGCAGGGGCAAACGGGGCAGGCGATTATTGACCGCCTTGGACTGACTCAGGTCGAACCCCCCGTGCCGACCGTGACACCGGTCGTTGGCGAACCCACTGCCACCGTGACAGCAGCACCGCCACCACCCACTGAATGCCCTATCGGAACAAATATTAACCATGTTGTCGTGTCCGGTGAAAACCTGTTCCGCATCAGTGTGCGCTACAAGACCAGCATGGGCGCGATTATGGCGGCGAACGGTATCACGAATGCCGAGCGCATTTACACAGGGCAAAATTTGGTTATTCCCTGCGGTGTGGATACCGGACTACCGACCGTACCGCAGCAGCCACCGACCAACGAACAGCCACCGGGGCCGCCGATTATTCCGGGGTTGGACTGCACACCCTTCCGCGCAACCTCACCGCTGGATGGCTTGAACTATGGCATGAACACCTTCTACTGGGATGGTTTGGCGGCGGCGACCGGATACCGTGTCAATATTTACGGGATTGATGAGGCTCGCGGGCGGTTGGTGCGGTCGTTCGAACAGCAGGGCAACATCACCAACTTGACGGCGGACATCACCATCGAGACAGCGGGCTATGGCTTTAGCTTTGCATGGGATGTTCAGGCGCTTTATAACGGCGCGGTTTTGTGTACCTCGGCGCGGACGACCGTACCGCGTGGCGCACCGGGAGGCTCGACAAGTGTTGTTATCCCCACGCCTGTACCTGTCCCGACTGCGACGATGACGGTTCCACCGCCGCCACCGACTTTTACGGCAACATGGTCATGTGGTACATTGACCCCGAACAGCTTCAAGGTCGATTACGCTAACGCTCCTGTTGGGACGGTTAGCATAACCATCAATTACGCGATCTTGACGGGCGGTGTGGTTCCCGGCCCGATTACTGGCCCTGTGCCACCAGACCCCGGCACCGTGTACTTTAACTCCTCTGGTGGTGGAACTGTGGGGTCGGGCACGATTACCGCTAATCCTTCTGGCACACTGCTACCACTGCTGCCAACAACATTGACCTGTTAGCAGCGAGCGATAGACGGTAATAAAAGGGGCAAGTCACTAACTTGCCCTTTTTGTATCTCATTTAACCACAAATGTGGATGAGAATTTTAATTTAGTCGGAGTTCGCACATTATGCTTTTCGCAAGCTGCATTACAATAGGAAGCAATACCGCGTACAAGCGTTTTCGAGGATAAACATTTATGAGAAGACTCCCCCTTATTTTGTCTTTCATTATTGTAGGGTTTTTGTTAACAGCGACCATCCAGCGCGGGATGTCACAGGATTCTGCGAATTCTTGTCCGGCGATTGTCACACAGGCATTGGAAGCAGTCGGTACGAACTGCGGCGGCCTTGGGCGTAACAACGCTTGTTACGGGTTCAATCGTGTTAACGCAACTTTCGCTAACGAAGTAAATGATGATTTCTTCAGCAAGCCTTCTGACCAAACATCTTTAAGTTCGCTCCAATCAATCGATACGGCAGCGCTGAATGAGACAATAGAAGAGTGGGGGGTGGCGGTGATGAGTGTTCAAGCCAATATCCCGAACTCACTGCCGGGGCAGGCGATTTCGTTCATATTACTCGGCGATGTACAGGTCGATAATGCCGTACCCCCCGATGAGGCGGTTGAGCCAGCCGCTGAACCGATAGCGATTACCACCATCAATGTGACGAATATTCGTACTTTGCCAACGACAAATTCAAACGTCATCGGCAGCGTGGCCGGTGGTACGGTGCTGAGTGCTGATGCGACCAACCCGAATAAGGATTGGCTGCGAGTGGTATTCAATGACTCGACACCGGGTTGGATCAGTCGTCCGCTGGTACAAAGCGAGGGTGATCTCGACAGTTTGCCGGTATTTACGAACGAAAGCCGCACACCGATGCAAGCTTTCTACTTCAAGACGAGCATCGGCGCCCCCACTTGTAACCAGTCACCGGATGTACTGGTGGTGCAAGGGCCGGAGCATGTATCCGTTGATATTACAGCCAACGGGGCGAATGTCCGCATCGGTTCGACCGTTGCTTTCCGCACGATCAACGGTAATCGGATGCAAGTGATTACGATCAGCGGCGAGGCTGAGGTGGAAGGGGTAACGGTTCCGTTAGGCTACGCAACCACGCTGCCGCTTAATGCGAATGGAACGGAGATCACAGGTCAGCCGACCAAACCAGAACCGGTACCCCAAGAAGAACTTGATGAACTTGAGTGGTTGGAAGATGTGCCGACCAATGTCCTCAATTACCCGATTAATGTCCCTGATGCAGAACGGGAACCGCAAATCACCATTTCCATTCCAGCAAACGGTGCGGTCGGCCAACCTCCGGCGGCGACTGTCGATTGCAGGCCGTTCAGGGCAACTTCGCCATTGGACGGGTTGAACTTTGGCATGAATACGTTCTACTGGGATGCGGCACCGGGGGCGACCAGTTATCGTGTGAATGTGGACGGGGCAGGGTCGAAGGAAGTCAATGCGCCGACAACAAACGCGACATTTGACATTTCCGGTGCCGGAACGAATCCGCAGATGACATGGTCAGTTCAAGCGCTGCTGAATGGGCAGGTGATTTGCAGCAGTCAAGCAGTAACCATACCGCGCCAGTGGGCAGCTCCGCCGCCGCCGACTGTCCCGCCGCCCGCAACGCTGCCACCCGGTTCGCCGACGGCTGCCCCACCGCCGTTTAATGCCAGTTGGACTTGCGACTCTTCGTCGTTTACGGTCAGCTTTGACACGCTGCCATCAGGGACAACCAGCGTAACAGTCAACTATAGCGCGACTAATGGGGCGTGGAGTCCGTCGTCTGGAGCGGTTGCAAGCGTACCGCCTGACCCCGGTAGCATCCTCTTTTCCAGCTACCCGCCAGCAACTTATACCATTTCCGGCTCGGTAACGGCGAACCCTAGTGGTCAGTCCATCGGTCTGCCGACAGCGAATTGTTCTTAGTTAATCTTCCGCAGTGGGCGCACGCATCAAGTGCGCCTTTTTTACAGGTGGCATCATGCAAAGAAGACTGGTTACTGTTTTATGTTTATTGCTAACCTTTACTGCTTTGGCGTTCAGCACGCAGCGGGGTTATACACAGGATACCGCTGCCGGTGGTGAATGCCCGACGCTGGTGAAACAGGCGTTGGAAGCAGTGGGTAACAACTGCGGTGGTTTGGGTCGCAACAGCGCTTGTTACGGTTTCAATCGGGTGAATGCGACATTCGCCAGTGATGTGAATGATGGTTTCTTTAGTAAACCCGCTGACCAAACAAGCCTTAAACTGCTGCAATCGATTGATACAGCGGCGCTTAATGAGACGATAGAAGAGTGGGGGGTGGCGGTGATGAGCGTCCAAGCCAACATCCCGAACTCCTTGCCGGGGCAGGCGATCTCGTTCATCTTGCTCGGTGATGTACAGGTTGATAACGCTGTACCCCCTGATGAGGCGGTTGAGCCAGCCGCTGAACCGATAGCGATTACCACCATCAATGTAACGAACATTCGTACTTTGCCAACGACTAACTCGAACATTATCGGCAGCGTGGCTGGTGGTACCGTACTGAGTACAGATGCAACCAACCCGAATAAGGATTGGCTGCGGGTGGTATTTAACGACTCCACACCGGGATGGATCAGCCGCCCGCTGGTACGGACAGAAGGTGACCTCGACAGTTTGCCGGTATTCAGTAATGAAAGCCGCACACCGATGCAAGCCTTCTACTTCAAGACGGGCATCGGCGCACCGGCTTGTACCCAGTCACCGGATATTCTGGTGGTGCAAGGGCCGGATCGGGTCGCGGTTGATATTACAGCGAACGGGGCGAATGTTCGCATCGGTTCGACCGTTGCTTTCCGCACGATTGAAGGCAATAAGATGCAGATGTTTACGATCAGCGGCGAAGCAACCGTAAATGGCAGCACCGTTCCGGTTGGCTATGTGACGACTGTTCAACTGAGCGAAGATGGAACGACGGTTGTCGGCGAGCCGGAAGAACCGCGTCCGATGACTCAAGAAGAACTCGACATCGTGATATGGCTGGAAGACGTTCCAACCAATATCCTCAATTACCCGATTGATATTCCCGATGAAGAAGCGAACGAACCTGTGCCGACCCGTGTACCCACTACCAGCAGCGGTACGGTCGTGCAGCAGCCAGCGCTGGTGACGGTCAACTGTGCGCCGTTCAAAGCGACATCGCCGTTAGATGGTTTGAACTTCGGCATGAACACCTTCTATTGGGATGCTGCGCCGGGCGCAACCAGTTACCGCGTCAATGTGGACGGGGCAGGGTCGAAGGAAGTCAATGCACCGACGACAAACGCCACATTTGACATTTCCGGCGCTGGAACCAATCCGCAGATGACATGGTCTGTGGATGCACTGTTTAACGGTGTAGTCGTGTGCAGCAGTGGCAGCGTCACCATACCGCGCCAGTGGGCAGCCCCGCCGCCGCCGACCGTGCCACCACCTCCACCGGCAGCTCCCGGTTCGTTCTCGGCCTACTGGTCATGCACCTATTTTGATTTCACCGTGAATTATGGTAGCCTGCCTGAAGGCACGACCAGTGTGGCGATTAATTTCGGCTCGTCTGGCGATACCTATTTCTCATCACCGATTATGATACAGGTGCCGCCCAATGAAGGCAGCACTACCGTAACCGTTTATTCAGAAGGTTCGTCATACGATCTTTTTAATGGTTCGGTGGTTGCAAACCCCTCCGGTATCGTTGTTGGTTTGCCGGATTTGACATGTACCTATGTGATGCCACCCTAACCTCCCGTAATCAGCGGCTCTAGTTTGCGGAAGTCAACAAATAACAGTACAGTGGGCGCACAAGCAGGTGCGCCCTTTTTGTTGATAGGTGCCATTATGAACAGACGATTCCTCACTATTTTTTGTATGTTCCTGACGTTATCCGCACTGGCTTTTAGTACACAGCGCGGCTTTACACAGGATACCAGCAGCGACGCCTGCCCAACCGTGGTCAAAACGGCGCTAGAGGCGATTGGCCCGAACTGCGGTGGGATTGCCCGAAACACCGCTTGCTATGGTTACAACAAGGTTGGCGCTACCTTCTCCGAGGCGGTCGCTGACGATTTTTTCATCAAGCCGGCAGACCAGGCCGAGTTAAGCAAGGTGTCTTCTTTGACGACCGCGCCGCTTGACGAGGCATTGCAAGAGTGGGGGGTGGCGGTGATGAGTGTGCAAGCCAATATCCCCGATTCGCTGCCGGGGGAGGCGGTGCGCTTTATTTTGCTGGGTAATGCCGAAATGGAAAACGCTGTGCTCCCCCCCGACCAGCAGCCGTCTGTACCACCCATCAATGTCATCGTCACAACGTCTGCCAATATTCGCAGCGCCCCTACCCGTAACGCTAACGTCATCGGCGGCGCTCCGGCAGGTACGGTGCTGGTGGCGGACGGCCTGAGTACGGATGCAGAATGGCTGCGTGTCAGTGTGAGCGAAACGGTGATCGGTTGGATCAATCGTACATTAGTAAGGAGTGATGGCGACATCGGCAGCTTGCCCGTGGTAACGGGTGTGCCGCAAACACCGATGCAAGCCTTCCGCCTGAAAACCGGCGTGAATGACTTGAGCTGCGCCGAGGCACCGTCGATGTTAGTCGTGCAGGGGCCGAAGGGTGTCAAAATACAAATCACGGCGAATGGGGTGGATGTTGAACTCGGTTCGACCGTTGTATTCCAAACCACCAGTGAGAATACCTTCAAGATTGGTACGGTCGATGGAACGGGTAAGGCCGGTAACTTGGTTATTCCTGCGGGTTATATGACTGAAGCCCCACTAAATGACGAGGGCGATGTAGAGGGTCATTTTGGCCCTGTGCTGCCGATGAGCCGTAACGAACTGGCATTGATGCAAACGCTCGAAAACATTTCACCGGATGTCCTGAACTACACCGTGGTTGTGCCGGATCGCGTTGTTCCGGTTGTGCCGCCCACCAGTGTACCACCTGCCAACACGACACCAACCGGCGCTACGGTTACACCTGTGGTTCCGGTGAGTGGTGCAGCCGATTGCAGCAACTTCAAGGCCACTTCGCCGCTGGATGGCTTGGCTTATGGCGTGAATACCTTCTATTGGGATCCCGCACCGGGGGCGACAACTTACCGTCTGCAAGTGGTGAACTACGGCTCGGTGGATAGTTCCGGCACGAGTGTGAGCTATGATCTGTTCGATGCAGGTCAGCAGTTCCAAATGTCGTGGTATGTCGAGGCGCTGGTGAACGGGCAGATCGCCTGTACGACACCGACCGTTACTGTCGCGCGTGAGGCGCAGCCACCGCCGTTCACCGCTGGTTGGCAGTGTGGCGCGGGTGAAACACAGGTAACCGTCTTTTATGATAATGCGCCTCCCGGTACCAGCAGCGTCACCATCGAAATTTATTCTTTGGAATTGCGCGATACGAAGGCAGTGCCGCCGCGTGGGGGTTCTGCGACCTACGACAATTTCTATGGGGGTGGCGGCGCGGTAACGGCGTCTACTGGACAGCGGATTGAGCTGCCGACGCTCACCTGCCGCGAACTGCCGCGTTAAGCCCGTGCGGATTCAAGCGGCAGTTAACAGGGTAAAGACTGTGTAGTCTGGGAGAATTATTAGAGCAATGAAGCCGGATTTTTCAGAGGTTCATCCCGAACTTCGGGCAGGTATCAACAAAATTCCGCAGTTTACGTTTACGGCATGGAATGTTGGGTTGCTGCGCCTGTTGATGAAGTTGCAGCCTGTGCCCAAAGCACCGGATGACCTGTTGATTGAGAATGTTTCTATTCCCACGCTGGATAATAAAGCGAAAATCCGGTTGCGTGTTTACAAACCAAGGTCAAACTATTCGGTAACACCTGTCTTACTTTGGATTCACGGTGGCGGCTATATTATTGGCAATCCTGAAATGGATGAAAGCCGCTGCATTCGCTATGTGCGTGAATTGGGTATTGTGGTTGTTTCGGTTGATTACCGGCTTGCGCCCAAGTACCCGTTTCCAGCCCCTTTGGACGACTGTTACAGTGCCCTGAATTGGGTATATTCACATGCGGCACAATTGAATATTGATCCTAACCGGATTGCAGTCGGCGGGGAAAGTGCGGGTGCTGGTTTAGCAGCCTCACTTGTCCAAATAGCGGTTGATCGACAAGCGATTAAGCCCATTTTTCAACTGCTCATTTACCCCATGCTGGATGATCGAACCGTGATTCGCGCTGATAGCACCATCAAGACCCACATCAATTGGAATCGAGACAGCAATCGGCTGGGATGGAAGTCGTATCTATCGAATATGCCCGGTACGGCAAATTTGCCAGCCTACGCGGTTCCCTCGCGACGCCTGACTCTTGCTGGCCTACCACCTGCGTGGATTGGGGTTGGAACGTTGGATTTATTTTATCAAGAAGACATCGCCTATGCGCAGCAATTGCGGGCGGATGGTGTCGAGTGTGAAATTGTCGAGGTTGCAGGGGCATTTCACGGTTTTGATCGAGAAGATCTACCGCAAGTGATACAAGATTTTAGAAAATCACAAGCTGCCGCCTTGAAGCGCTGCTTATTTCCAGCCGGTTAAGCAGGTTAATATGGGCGTGGTCACTAATCGGTAGTATTTAAAGTGTTGATCTTCGTTATTTTCTCGGAGTTTCGTATATGGATTTTTCAGTTCCCGTGCGGGTGCAAGAGCTAACGCGCCGTGTACGCCAATTTGTCGATGCGGAGGTAATTCCTTACGAAGCAGCGGTCGATGACCATGAGGATGGCATCGCGCCGGATGCTCTGGCGAGGTTACGGGCAAAAGCGAAGTCTGAAGGGATATTCGCGCCGCAGCTACCGATTGAACTTGGTGGCTTGGGATTGACGCTCGAAGAAATTGTGCCGGTGTTCGAGGCAGCAGGCCGCAGCACCTTGGGGCCGCTGGCGTTGAACTGCTCCGCGCCGGATGAAGGCAACATGCACCTGCTGCATATGTTTGCCAGCCCTGAACAGGTTGAACGTTACTTGAAGCCGCTGGCAGCAGGAGAAACGCGCTCGGCCTTCGCTATGACCGAACCCGCACCCGGCGCTGGCTCTGACCCGACTATGCTGCAAACCTCAGCGGTGCGTGATGGGGACGACTGGGTGATCAACGGGCATAAGTGGTTTACCAGCGGTGCCGATGGCGCGGCGTTCCTCATCATCATGGCGATTACCAACCCCGATGTTGCCGCGCATAAGGGGGCGACCTTGTTCCTCGCGCCGATTGACGCGCAAGGTATCGAGGTGCTGCGCCGTGTGCCTATTATGGGTGGTAATGACCCCGGCGGACACTGCGAGATCAAGTTCCACGATTTGCGACTGCCAGCCAGTGCCATCTTGGGCGAAGAAGGGCAGGGTTTCGCGTTGACCCAAAAACGTCTCGGCCCCGCACGGATGACACACTGTATGCGTTGGACTGGCATCGCCCAACGTGCGCTCGAAATTGCCACCCGGTATGCCACCGAACGGCAGGCATTTGGCAGCGCGTTAAGTGGGCATCAGTCGATCCAATGGATGTTAGCGGATTCGGCGACCGAACTGCACGCGGGACGGCTCATGATTCAGCATACGACATGGCTGCTGGTCAATGGGAATGATGCGCGGCAGGAATCATCCATGTGTAAGGTGTTTGTTGCTGAGTCGGTTAACAAGGTGCTTGACCGTGCGATTCAGATTTGTGGTGCGAAAGGCATCTCGCGCGATCTACCATTGAGCCGCTGGTACGAAGCGGCACGGGCTTTCCGCATCTATGACGGTGCATCCGAAGTTCACCGGATGGTTATTGCGCGGCAGGTGGTTAAGCAATTCGGCGGTGATGCAGCCCGCTAACCTTCTATTTGGACTATCTACCATTTGCACGACGATATGACAGCCCATTAACCAATGGTGCGAGCCATTGTAAACCTTTCTGAATAGACAACTTTTGCCCACATAGGTGATTTAAAGCCCTTCTCCCTTGCGTGCGGGGGAGAAGGGTTGGGATGAAGGGGTTAGACTTGTACCACTGGTTATTAAGAAAGTTTAAAATGAACTTAAGCAGTTGTAAGGCAATATTACGCTTAGAATCAAGGTAGATACGCTTTTACCGAAGGCCTAACCGATGAAATCGCCTGATGAAATACCGGTTGATGTGTCCTCACAATCTTCTTACCGCTTTGATGCAAACACTTTTTTACTCCGCCCCGACCATCGTGATTTTGTGTTGGGCAAAAGCAAAATCTTGGGGCGCAGCAGTCGTGTCGGTATCGGTTGTATCATTGCGTTCTTTAGTGTTTTTGCCTTATTTGGTGTCGGCATGATGGTGATGACCCTATATGATACTTATGAATGGTTTGTCATAAATCAACAGGGTATGACCACCACTGCCCGCTATATTGACCGCCGTATGTCATCGAGTGACGACAGCGATAGTTATTATGTGACCTACCAGTATTCGTTGAATAGCACTGATTACACCCGTGAGCAACAGGTTGCTAAAGCGCTTTATAACAATGCTGAAGTTGGCGGCAGGGTGGAAATTGTTTACGCGCGGTCTAACCCGCAGATTGCGGCGATAGAGGGAACCAATAATCTTCCACTCTCGCTTCTAATCTTCTCGCTCATCTGGAACGCATTTGTACTCATACCGATCTGGTTAGGTATCAAGTTTTATCGTCAGTACAAGCTCCTAGAGCGAGAAGGTCGGTTAGTTCAGGGTGAAATTTTAAGAGTAATGCACTCGCTCGATAGTGACGGCGACTTCATACTCAAACTTGAGTATATCTTTCAAGTCCCCGGTACATACCAGCGGCTTTCCAAGACCGAAAGCGCCCAACGGAATGATCTTAAAGGGCAGGTGCTGCCAGTGCGTGGAACACCGGTGGTTGTCTTGTACAATCACGAAAAACATTTTATGCTTCTGTAGGCTTTACTTTTACCCGCAGACGCACAGAAATGAGACATTATGACCCGCCCACGCTTGCGCGACTTAGGCATTACCATCGGCGTGATGCCCACCGGAATCCACAACGCAATTACCGACGTGCCGGGGGTGCGGGTCGGGCATTCAACCATTATTGCAGATGAACCGCGCATCGCCCGTACAGGTGTCACGGTGATCTTCCCGCGTGATGAAGGGGTATGGGATAACCACGCCTTCGCCGGTTTCCATGTGCTGAATGGCAATGGTGACTTTACGGGCACCCACTGGATCGAAGAGTCCGGCTTGCTGACCTCACCGATTGCCATCACCAACACCCATCAGGTCGGTATCGTGCGTGATACTTTGGTGAAGTATCTAGCCGGGCAGCACGGCGTACACGAATGGGTAATGCCGCTAGTGGGCGAAACCTACGACGGTTGGCTGAACGACATCAACGCCTTCCATGTGCAGCCGGAACATGTCCTTGAGGCGATTGCCAACGCCAGCAGCGGGGCAGTGGCGGAAGGTTGCGTCGGCGGTGGTACGGGCATGATTTGTTACGACTTCAAAGGCGGCATCGGTACCTCGTCACGTCTGGTTGATACACCGAGCGGTCGTTTCACAGTCGGGGCGCTGGTGCAGGCCAACCACGGCAACCGCGAGTTGTTCCGTGTCAGTGGTGTGCCAGTTGGTATTGAAATTCCAACCAGCGAGGTTCCCTCCGGTTGGGATGAACCGCTGCAACCCAATTCAATTATCGTCGTAGTCGCCACCGACGCGCCCCTGCTGCCGGGACAGTGCAAGCGCATCGCCCAGCGCGTGACGATTGGTTTGGCGCGTACCGGTTGCGTAGGTCACAATGGAAGCGGTGATCTGTTCCTTGCCTTTTCGACAGGCAATAATGTGCCGAATTCGCTCACTGCGCCGCATGATGTGAAGATGTTCCCTAATCCGCACATGAACGAGTTGTTTGATGGTGTCGCCGAAGCGGTTGAGGAATCGGTGATTAACGCGCTGGTCGCGGCGGATACCACTCACGGATTCAAAGGGCACACAGCCTATGCGCTGCCGCACGACCGTTTGCAAGCGGCGATGGCGCGTTATGCCCCTCGTTGAGTTCGCCGTGACATTGGTCGAAAGTTTGGTTGGATTAACGCTCTAATGTGAACTGATAAGTGATGAACAGCCGTCCTAAACGACTTCCAGTTTGGTGACGGTTGTTTTATTTGTAAGCCGTTACTGTATACAGATTGCAGATAAGGATGAGTATTTTTGTGAGTTTTTGTAAAGGGTTAATGGCGCATTGTGAATAATGGTGTATAGTAAAGATGGTTAATGGTAAAGAATTGCTCCAATCAACCACCTCTAAGTAGTAAAAGGGTTCGTCATGGCAGCCCAAGACAAATTTAACGTCAAAGCGCTGGCAGATGAGGTCTTACGTAATCCTAACCCCGGTACGCGGAAAATCGCGCTTCAGGGCTTAAGCATTTATATGACTTATGACCGGATTACCGAACTAGTGCGCTATGTTAGCCAGCGCGATAACAATGCTGAAGTGCGTGAAACCGCCGCCAATCTTCTCGCGGGGTTTACCAGCAAATTGCCAGCCTCAGACATCAAGCAGTAAGCGAACATTCAGCGCCCATGCCACATAGATGGCTTGGAAAAATGTTTTGAAGCGCTTGGTGCTGTTATCGTCATCCTCGTCTGCTTTTAACAGCAGCGGGTAGCGTTCAGCCACATCATCGGGCGAAGGTGCAAGCGCCATAATTTCGTCTGCACTCATGTCGCGCCGGATGATGTTGAAGAACATGAGCAGCGTCGCCCCGTAAGACGGCTTGATATGCCCTAATAGGAACAACATCTCAAAAAGCTGGTTGGTGTTGATGATCATCTCGCCCAACTGCCGCACCAGCACACCCTTCTCTTGGAAGAAGGGCTGTCCCTCAGCACGCATCGAGTTCACGGCCTCACCCGCCGCTTTGAACTCGCGTATACCCTGCCGCAGCAGCATCCACGGCAGTGTTTCAATCGGTACGGGCAGTTGGTTCAACATCCAGAGTTCGGCTTTGCCTGAAATCGGATACTCGATTTGCCCGATGCAGCCGAAGGCTTGACCGTTGACGTTGGCGGGGCAGCCTTCGCAGTAATGCTGGAAGGGCAGCAGTTCATCCGCTTGATCGATCATATTTTGCACCATGACGACCTTGGTTTCGTTCTCACCGCTGGCTGTCACCCGTTCAAGTTCGAAGCCGATCTCATGCACGGGGCGGTTGTCGCCGTTGTCGCGGAACAGCTTAATCACCGCTTCGGCACGCGCCCGCCCTTTGATACGCTCAAGGATGCCTTCGGTACCCAGTTCTTGCTTGGGATAGCACTTGTAGTCTACGACGTAATCAATAGCCATTTGCGCGATTCATCTCTCTATTTTGGTGTCAGAAGTGGCGCAACAATAGCATAGCTTGCAGAAGTTGCATAGGATGGGCGAGGTGTTCTAGTAGGCTTCTTATGCTAAAATATCAACAGTAGCAGAAATAGGAGATTGTCACTCATGCTTTCAGCGTCTTTTAGCGAGCCTGTACCCATCACAAAAGATGACAGCGGTATGATACGCATCAGTGGTACGCGAGTGACTCTACAAACGCTTGTGTATGCATTTCGACGTGGCGATTCTGCGGAACAAATTGTGGAAAGTTATCCGGTGCTGCGATTGGCAGATGTTTATACCATCATCGGCTACTACATGAATCACCATAATGAAGTCGATAATTACGTTCTCGAACAAGAGAAATTAGGCGAAGCCATCCGCAGCGAAAATGAACGACGTTTTCCAAACGATGGTATCCGCGCAAAACTGCTGGCACGGTTGGAAGCAAAAGCGGATAAGTAAAGTTTATACGTTTCCTTGCTGATGAAAACTATATCGTTATTTTTACTAAACTGTTGTCCACCAAAAATCATTTATCGAGAATGTTTCAGGTTTTATATGTGCTGACCATTCACGTCTAAAAACTTCCTCGATAACTGGAATGAGAACTACTTCAATACTATAAGTTTTGGAATCAAAATCCTCGACCTCTATTACGAAACAATCTTGTTCATTTATGGAAATTAGAATAGTTTTCACGTAATCAGAAATGACAACGATTATTGGTATAACGACTGCGATGTATGCAATTACTTTCCCATTGGTGAGTATTCTCACCCAAGTTTCGCCATCGTCTTTGTCCCAATCAATCATGAGTTCAGGTACTTTTGTGAGAGACTTAATTGTTGCTGCCAATTCCTTCTCTCGCCAACTTTCTGATTTAGCGAAAGAGGCTTTCAATATCCCGGAAATATCAGTCATATTTTGTTAGTCCCTTCTGCATTAATCTCCGCGTCTCTGCGGTTCAACCCCTTATTCCACCTTGAAACCCCAGCGCCGGATGAACGTCTGTGTCGGTGTCATGCTCACAACATTAAAACCGGGGAGGCTGCCCTCGTCTTGCACCGTATCCATCGACTCCGGCCACGACAAGAATTGGTTCCAACTGCTTAGGGCGCTCGTATACAGAATGCCATCCTGATACATCTGGATGTTCTGGTGGACATGCCCGAAGAACACGCCCCGCAAACGGTCTTTCGCCTTCAGCAGCACCTGATGCAGCGTCGCGCCGTTGGTGATGCGCATATAGTCGTCCAGCCACGGCGAACCCACCGGCAGCGCGTTATGGTGAATAGCCACCACCAGCGGGCGCTCGTCTTTCGCCGAGCAAATGGTGTCCAGCCACTCCAACTGCTGCGAGATGACATTCCCGCGCGGCACCTCGGCTGGGCCATTGCTATCCATGCACACTATTTGAAACCCGTTAACGTCAAAGGTGTAGTAGAAAGGCTCAAGGATGTCAGCGCGTCCAATGAGGACACTTTGCAGCGCCTCGGCCCTGTCGTGGTTCCCCGCGAGATAGTAAACGGGGCGGGCGATCTCGCTCAGGATTTCTTTGGCGGTCAAATAGGCTTCCGGCACGGGGTCATAAACAACGTCACCCGTGTGCAAGATAAAGTCCACGTTGAAGGGTAGGGCATTCACCGCCCTCACCAACGCCCGTGCGCCAGCTTGGGTGCTGTGTGGCGTGTGGTGCTTGCCGTATTCGGCATCGGGGCTGATGTGGGTGTCGCTGATGTGGACGAAGGTCAAACGCTGTTCCGGCATATGAAGTTCTCCATGATGGAATGATTGGTCATGTCTTACCGCTTTTATGCACTATAATAGCGCTAAGAATTCAATTGTGGGTGATGCACCTAGCCTAAATTGGTTTTGCCCCCTCCACCGTTTACGGCTGCGAAGCGGGGTAGGGGTGGGGGTCTATTTGCGGGGGAGTAAGGAAGCGAGAAATGGTACGCACGGGTATGCGTTTGTGTGCGCTCGTCATATTGGGAATCGGCTTAACAGCCTGAGGTAACCAACCGGAAACTGTTGGCGAACTGCCGACTCTGGCTGCCTTGCCCACGCTGACCGATACGCCGCTCGTGATTGTGACGGAAACCGTGACCGCCACCGCGACGGAAACCGAAACGGTCACGCCGACGGAAACGCTAGAACTATCCGCGACACCCAGCGTTACGCCCAGCGCGACCATTACCGAAACATCGACTCCCACGCCGACCATCACACCGCTGCCGAGCAATACGCCGGAACCGACCGAGGACAACGAAGGGTTGCTAGCGCTCATTCAATTGGCGGCTGTCGCAACCATACTGCCGCCGAACCTGATGCCCGTTGCGCCAACAGTCATCGGTGCGCCGCCGTTTGGGGCAACCGTCGCCCCCGTTGCGCCGACCTGTGCTGCGCTGCCGCAGGGTGGGTTTGCTGCCGCCTACAGCAGTGATGCGGGTTTAGCGGCACAGTTAGGCTGTCCGTTGGGGTTGGTCTCGTTCCCGACCGCCTCACAGACTTACCAGATGGGCGACTTGTTGTGGATGCAGGGGCCGCCGCAAGCCATCTATGCGCTCTTTAATACGGGGCGTTTCCAGCGTTACGATGATACATTCAATGCGGCGACTGATCCCGCCAGCGGTGGCGAAACCCCGCCCCCCGGCTTACTCGAACCGGTGCGCGGCTTCGGTAAAGTGTGGCGCACCTTTGGTGAAGTACGGGCGATGGGTTGGGCGATGACCGAGGAGGTCGGTGGGCAGTCTACGGCGCAAATTTTCGAGCGGGGTCAAATGGTTTATTTTCCGCAGCGCGGCATGATCTTCGTGCTGATAACGGACAATGGCGGCCTCAGCGGTGGCTGGCGTGCCATTGTCGGAAGTTTTTGAGAACCGAAATGGTTTACGGGAGGAGCAATATGGGACGACAACCCTTTACACCGGAGCATCTGGCATTCTTAGAACGGCGCTATGTAGACCTCAAGCAGGTTTACGAAGCGATGATTTCGTATTACCCGCCGGATGCCTATGAAGAAAATTATCTGTTCGAGACGATTGTCTGCGAATTTAACTATCTAGCGGATACCCTTGGTTATGAGAATGACGAGGCGTTTTTGGATCGCCTGATGGGTGACCGTGATGACGACGACGACGAATTGGACGATCTTGAGGAAGATGAGGACGACGACTTGAGCAGTTTGAGTTAAATCTTGTACAGCCCTTGTCGTGTTGCTTGGTTACGAGAGCAACCTATTTCGTGTCGTAACGGCAGAGGCGCTGCCAGTCTCCTTCGCATCCCAATCCGCTAAATCTGTAATCATAACCCTTAGGGCAGTGGTCACATTCCCCCGGTGGGATACCTGTGTGCTATTGGGTCTGCGTCAGTAAGTTTTGTGCCAGCCGCAGGTTCTCCTGCACATACGGTATCCGGTCATCGATACCCGCTGCTGTAAAGACGTGGAAAGCGGCGGTAAAGTGGCTTACGGCCTGTTCGTACTCACCCATGTTACCGTAAACAGCGCCCAAGCT
>JAPUDW010000107.1 GCA_027492915.1 Bacteroidota bacterium
ACAACCACTTCGATGAAGCCGTAACCTGCCTCACCGCGTCTGTCTCCACCATTACATTTAAGGTTTTGTCGTTCCCGGGGCATATCGTCTGCTTGTGGCACCATAAACAGCTTTACCTGTTCGCCACCTATAACGGCGCGGTTGTCGAACGCCTATCCGTCACCGATACCACTGTCGATTGGGTGCTGCGCAATGGTCAGCATCGCCTCGAAATTCAAGCCACCCGTGCGCAGGGCGGCCTTCTGCACGAACCCAACCGTCAGAAGATGCACCGCCGCGTCGAAGAAACCTTGCAAGCCAGCGTCACTGTTCGCTTGTCAGAGGTCGCTACCGGTCGCCAACTGTTCCTCGGTACGGGGCGCAACGCAGGGCTGGAAGTGCAGGGCGATGTCGGCGCGAAATAATCTGCGTAATATCACACGCCTTAATAATTTCCTGTTAGAAATTAGTTTTCCCACTTGAAGCGGACACGATTTCCCCTTATTGTTAAATTTATCACATAGTTTGCACAACACGTTTCATGTCGGAGGAAGAACTTGACGACTCACGCTGCCCAATCCGAGTCGGCCATGCCGGGGTACGCTACCCGCTGGAAAGGCCTTATATTCATTGGTGTTTCGCTGCTGGTCATCAGCCTCGACAATACCATTCTCAACATCGCGCTGCCCTCGCTTTCGAATGACCTCAATGCCAACATCAGCGACTTACAGTGGATCATCGATGCTTACGTCTTGGTATTCGCTGCTCTCCTGCTGACGATGGGCGCGGTCAGTGACCGTTACGGGCGCAAGAAAGCGCTCCAAATCGGCTTGGTGATGTTCGGTATCGGGTCGCTGGGTGCGGCACTTTCAGAAACTACCACCGCCTTGATTGTCTCTCGCGGCTTTTTGGGGATCGCGGGTGCGTTCATCATGCCTTCTACCTTGTCGCTGATTAATGTCAGCTTCCCACTGCGCGAACGGGCGCAGGCCATCGGCATCTGGTCAGCCATTTTCGGCCTTGGTATTGCCATTGGCCCCGTTGTCGGCGGCTTGCTGCTCAAGCTGTATTCATGGCACATCCTGTTCCTCATTAACTTGCCCATTATCGTGATCGCGCTTATCGGCGGTCAACGCTTTCTCGCCGAGTCGAAAGACGAAACCGCCCCCAAGCTGGATATTCCCGGTGTGATCTTCTCCAGCACCGGTGTGTTCGCGCTGGTGTTCGCCATCATCGAAGCCGGTGTTAAAGGCTGGAGCAATCCTGAAGTCTTAGGGCTGTTTGCCATCGCCTTTGTGCTGTTGGCGATTTTTACTTTCGTCGAATCCCGTACCGAAGAACCGATGATGCCCTTGTATCTGTTCAAGAACCTGTCGTTCAGTGGCGCAAGTATCGCCATCGCGATGGTCATGTTCAGCCTTGCGGGGTCATTGTTCTTCGTTAGTCAGTACATGCAAACCGTTCTCGGTTACGACACCCTTACTGCTGGCTTAGGTACGCTGCCTGTCGCCATCGGGCTAGTCATCATCGCGCCTTTATCCGCGCCTGTCAGCAGACGCATCGGCATTAAGTTCACCGTGGCACTCGGCATCGGTGTCGCTTCGCTGGCACTCTTTTTCATGGGAACGAATTACGCTGTCGATACCCCTTACGTGATCGTCGCCTTGGGTCAGTTGCTCCTCGCGACCGGTATGGGCTTGGCGATGGCTCCCGCCACCAACTCGATTATGAGCGCCATTCCAGCGAACAAATCGGGTATTGGTTCCGCTATGAATGATACGACCCGCGAACTCGGTGCTGCGCTCGGTGTGGCTGTGCTCGGTACATTCATGAACTCCATCTACATCAGCGGCGTGCAGGGCAGCCTCAAGCTTATCCCCGGTTTGCCCAAGGAACTCATCGACATCGTTTCCGGCAGTATTCAAGCTGCCCACGCGGTTGCCAATGCGCCTGAAGTACCCAAGTTGTTCGGTACGCTCATCACCACGACTGCCAACCACTCCTTTGTGAATGGGATGACTCACGCCATGATCGTTGGTTCGATCATCATGGCAGCCTCGGCGGTATTCGTGCTGATCATGCTGCCGTCGCGCATCGTTCAGCCGCCTGATGAAGTTGACGAACCGGTTGAACTTTCGGGTGCAGCCCCTGCCGTCGGCGACTAATTTCTCCCTGCTCTACAAATAAAACGCCCGACTCACCAGTCAGGCGTTTTTATTTCCTAATCCAGTCTGCTACCTTTGCCCCTTCGTGTTTTTGCTTTCTAACTTGAAACTTGCCACTTGTAACTTAAAACTACTATAGTCTAGGTTTATTTTTGGTTAACCCAACAAACTGTTTTCCAACCATCCATCAACTATCTTAACAGAGTCTCTCACTCAAAACGGTTAGCGCCAACACCGCTTAAAAGCTACCAAATGGTCTTCCAAATGGTCACCCTAAACGCCCCAACATCGCCTATGCTATTTTCAGGCGAGGTTGTAAGTCGTGAGGTTGCGTTGACAAATCCTGTTTTAACTCCTTTCCCTGTTACTACGGGCTATCGGCGGAATGAGCTTGCGAGGGTAGCCGATGTGGGTTGGGGATGGGGTCGCACCTTAACAACCGCATCCGCATTGGCCTTTAGCTGATGACTGGCGACTATCGACTAAAGACTACTTTTGCAGCAAACGTTGCTATAAGGGTTGTCCGCAAATCAACAGATTAAGGTAGCC
>JAPUDW010000108.1 GCA_027492915.1 Bacteroidota bacterium
ATACCTATCGTTTGGCTTTCGCTGGCGGCGCGGGTACAAACTATGGTTTTGCAGCGGCCATTGGTATCTTCATATTTATGATCGTCGGCCCGATTACCTACTTCAATTTCCGCCTAACACGCCGTCTAGAGGAGGTTACCTAATGTCTACTGCGTCAAGCACAATGCGCTCTCCTCGTAATGAGCGTCAAGGTATGGTTGTTGCTAATCGTCGGCGCAACATGATCATCAAGCTGGTCATTCTTGTAATAGGGTCAATCTTCGCACTCTATCCCATTTTGATCGTAATTGGTGCATCCTTTGACCCTCGGAATACGTTGGTGGGTAGTTCTATAATTCCGCCTAACCCCTCACTTCAGAACTACCAGCGGTTGATTGATGGAACGCAAACGCCGATCTTGCTCTGGTTGAAAAACTCGATTATTGTCTCAACGATAACCACCTTCATCACGCTTACACTGACAACCCTCGCTGCCTATTCACTATCCCGTTTTCGCTACTACGGTCGCCGCACCACACTCTTAGCCACATTGGTTATTCAAGTATTCCCGACCGTAGTCGCGCTTGTCGCTTTTTATCTCTTGTTGAACCAAATTGGCGACATCATCCCGTGGTTGGGTTTGAATACATTAGGCGGTTTGATTTTGGTCTACTGTGGTGGGGCGTTGGGAGCGAATGCCTTCTTGATGAAAGGCTACTTCGACACGATCCCGCGCGAATTGGATGAGTCTGCGAAGGTAGACGGTGCGACCGAATGGACGACCTTCTGGCGCATCATTCTACCGCTAATTCGCCCCATTTTAGCCGTCGTAGGTATCCTTAGCTTTATCGGCACCTTCAATGACTTTTTGCTGCCGCGCGTCTTGCTGCGGGATAGCCAAACATTTACGCTGGCAGTTGGCTTAACGACCTTCCTCGATAATGGCTTTAGCCAGCGTTGGGGAGTGTTTGCAGCAGGCGCGTTAATCGGTGTTATCCCGATTACCATTGTTTTCCTCCTACTGCAAACACAGTTCGTAAGTGGTTTATCTTCAGGTGCTGTTAAAGGCTGATCCTAGCCACTGCTGGACATCAACATGTCAACGGTATCGCGGCTCTGTTGCAGGCACTCCTCAACACCCGCGATATCCCAACTCAAGTTGGTATCATCTGTAGCTGTCGGGTTCATGTAATTGTAAATGTTGCGGGCAATGTCACTAATGAGCGGGAATGTTTCCGCCGCTTCGAGCCATACCGGCCCGTGCATAGCCACCACCATCACATAATCGCCACCCGGCGAAAACACAATGCCCGCGTTCCCATGTGTATCATCAATATAACCGTGTTTGTGTGCTACCCGTGTGTTAGCCGGTACACCCGCGCTCATCATCAGCGGGTGGCTCAGATTGTTGCTGCTCATAATGTTCAGCATCTGGCGGCATTCGCGGCTGTTAAATTGACCCGCTAATCTTGTCATCAGGGCGCCGTTGTCGGTGTTTGCGCATTGGTAGATGCTCGCCAGCAGCCACCCCATATCATCAACCGTCAACTGGTTAGAATAATCGGGCAGGGCGCGTGTTTGGTCAGCTTGTGTGGTTGGCGCGCGCACGGCGACTGGCGTAGCGTTCGGCATCTTAAATGGCGCGACAATGAACATATTGCCGAGTCCCAGCGCTTCCAGCATTTCGGTCACTTTTGCCGCCCCTTGATACTCATCACCGTTCCCGATTTTACGCAGCAGTGCGTTCGAGGCACTGTTCTCGCTGCATACCATCATATAGCCGATATTTAAGGCGGTTTCGGCATCAGGTGGAGCATCTAATGTACTGTACAGCGCGGTTAGAATGGCGATCTTATTCAGGCTCATACCGCTAAAAGCAATATTGTTACCAAATGTCAGCGCCTCATTTGTTTTAAGATCCATCACGAATAATGAGGCTAACTTGCTGGTTTCCGGTGCGAAGCCTGCACTCAGCATCATCGACCACAATTGGTCGCCTAATGACTGGAATGCCGGACTGATTGTCACTGGCGTATCTTGCAAAAGGCTGCTTGCCAGCACAACCGAAGGTGTAGGTGTCAGCGTTGGCAGATTAAATGACGTTTGTGTAATGAGCTGCACACTATTAATGTTGCCCTGAATTTGCAGCAGGTCGTTTGCTACCCAGCCAAATCCGTTCGGCGCAGCGGGATAGCGAATTTGAAGCCAGGGGAACTGGCTGTGGCGACCTGTAATTTCAAATTGTTCTCCGGCAGCCCCAACACCGATACGCGGGTAATCAACCCCCGGCCCATAACGGATGTTAATCTCGACTTGTACCGTCCCAATAACACCACTCAATGGCACAGGGGTAGCTGTCGCGGTGGGCAAAATAATATTGTTTGCGGAAGGGTCTGGTGTATTGCTGCTCACCACCACGCCGCTGCTATCCAACGTCAGCGAAGGAGCAGGGCTAGGGATCGGATTATTAGTAACCACGATTTCGCTGTAGGGAACTGCGTTTACACTGCCAACTATAGTGATCAAATCAGCAAAGACCCACCCAATTGGTTGTTGGGTATTGGGGTCTCCAATCAAGTACCACGGGTAAAATTGGCTTCGTCCCAAAATCGGGTAGCGTGTTCCAATGGCGATCTGCCCCAATAAATCAGCGTTAACATCGGTGGCTGATCGTAGGTT
>JAPUDW010000109.1 GCA_027492915.1 Bacteroidota bacterium
ACTTAAACAGGAGTTGGAGGTGTTAAAAGCCCCACCACAGCCCCCAGTTGAACCGCCCAAACCTAAAACGGCTGTTGAAGAATTCCCCGCGCTCAAGCCCACCTATACCGACGAGGAAATTACGGCACTGCGCGATGGACTTACCGCGCCGGTTCTGACGGATGCGCTCACCGTTTTCACACCGCCCATGCTCAAAGGGGCGATTACAACCCTGACACAGCCTAAGTTCAAAGAGTTGGTAGAATCATTTACCGCAGCAAATTTATTTACACTGGGTACTTCGGTAGCGCCAGCGACGATCAAGCTTATTCTTGATAAGGTCACAGTTGCTGAGCTCAAAAAATGGGTCGATGCGCTCACAGCGCCTAAATTAGCGGAATTGATCGCGGCATTTTCCCCTGAAACGGTTATTAATTTTTGTACCAAGATTACAGTCGAAAAGCTCAAGCAACTGATTACCGTCTGGTCGATTGCTGAGTTTAAACCCATTTACAACAGCCTTGGAATGGATATCGTTACAGACCTGATGAGCCAGTTCACCGGCACCGAGCTGAAAACCTTTATCACGGTTGTGGGTTTCGTTCGTTTCCAAGATTTGGTGAAAGTGAAAAAACTAAAAGCCACCGGCCTGAAGAAATACACTGCCGCGTGGCTCAAAACCTTCGTCGGCGCAGGCGCAACCACCATGAACCATTTGCTCACGGTTCAAACCAAGTCCAACGGTGTCATTTCTGGTGGGCACGAGGCAACCATTTTTAAGGCGGAGATCAACCGGATCATCGGTACGATTACGCTGCAAGATGAGGACACGGGTGAGGATTACGAGACAGACCTCCCCAATGGTCGTATTGACACAACACATGTGCATACCAATTATGATAAGGTTACTTACTCCACGTTTGCACAAGATGGATCGCGTCTAAACGGCGGTGCCAAGTCGTTGATTCATAATCTGTCAACACAGCAGACTCTATGGAAAAAGCGCGCAACCGAGGCGATATGGGCGTCAATTGCGGCTGAAACCTTCGAACGCACTGATGGCTCGTGGGCGGGGACATCCTCGGACAGCATTGCATTCAACGGCTTCTATCAAGATCCTGCAAAAGAAGTCGCCACATTCTTCCCGGTGAATTAAGCGAGGCACTATGGCTATACCCCATCTCAGCGATAACTTGGTTAATGGCATTGTGGTGACATGGGAAAACCGCCCCAATCTGTTTTTAACCAAGGTGCAGGCCGATGATGTCAGCGACCCCAGACTGCGCCGGATTGTTCGCGGCTTCCTGACGGTCGGCACATGGGATGACGTGTTCTTTATGGCGGATGGCGTGGCAAAACGCGAGTCGCGGTCAATGGATTTACGCGCCTTCCAGTATCCGCTCCAGCACAGTGATGATGCCGAACTCGTGTTTGACGGCGTGAACATCTGTGACGGTGCTTTTGAGTACATTAATCTGAGCGAGCCTGCTTTTAACCGTCTGATCGTAGGATTGTTTGATGCGCTCATCACGGGCGCACAGGAACACAACTTGCCGATTCTTCAGGACGCACAGTGGGGCGTGTTCATCGACATGGCAGCGTCCATTCGCAAGCGGGCGCAGGGTTAATGATCTGAAAACGACTTTACCGGATACTCTTTTTCCGACACGATCACATGGCTGCGATCACTGGCGATTTGCAAGATAGCGTCAATCGCCTGCTGCACGTTGTTATAGCGGTTAATCTTTTCACACTCATTGTTCGACCGCAGCAGCAGGTAAACCTCGGTAGAAATCAAGGCAAGCTGTTCCCGCAAGGCGTGCTGTTTGTCAGTCGAGAGCATTTCGTATTCCTCTATCAGTGCAGTATTCAGTCTCTTAACTTTAACCGTAACTATAGGCTTATCCCTGATGACAAACATCACCCCTTTTAAGTGCCAACATCCATAAACGCGGGAACAACGTTAATGCTCTATCTCACAACAAATAGTTGAATTAGAATTAAGTTAATTAAAATATTAACAATTAAATCAACTCTTGTGCTACACTAAAGTTATTCCCGTTTAATAGCAGGCACATCTGCTGTAGTACAAGCTTCACTTCTAAAATGGCAAAACTGCAACGCCCCATCCGCTTCATCTTCAGCCTGCTGCTTAGCAGCCTTCTACTAGTTCCGGTTATGGGCTTCGTCGCTGCGGACTGCCGCGTTGAAAAAGTAGGCGAGATCAACCGTAACTTATGCACCAGCCTCATCGGCGGTGCGGGCGACAACACCCTGACGATTGACGCGGATACGACTATTACCGGCGCCGTGTTCGGGGATGGCATCATCGGCGGCAAGGCGGGCAACGACACCATTATCAACAACGGCACGACGGTTGCCACCAGCACAACCACCGGCACCAATGGCGACATCGAAGGTGATGTGATCGCGCTCGGCAGCGGTGGCGATGATGTCATCATCAACAACGGCACGGTTGGCGGCGACATCGACGGCGATACGGCACTCAACGGCGATGGTGGGAACGATGTCATCATCAACAATGGCAGAGTAGATGACGATATTGATGGCGACAACGCTAGCGGCAACGGTGGCGATGACCTTATCATCAACAACGGCACGGTTGGCGGCGATATTCAGGGTGACGACAACAACGACGAGCAGGGCAGCCTC
>JAPUDW010000110.1 GCA_027492915.1 Bacteroidota bacterium
CCACACTACACATAGGATACTTCATAATCGGATCGAGGTTAGGCTATGCTCCGTCAACTCATAATTGTTCTACTGAGTGCGCTTATTCTGGCAAGCTGCGACAACAATACGACACTTCCGACGCAGGCAGTACAAAACGCAAATCCGACGCCGGTTGGAGAAGCGACCGCCGGTCAGCCCTTATCCACCAATGAACCACGCGAATATGGATCTGAAGAAATCGTGTTACCCATGCCGGGCACCATCATCGCCCCGGCTACCGAAGACCCCGGCGCAGGCCAACCCTTTGCGGTTGTCATCCTGAGCCGCATCGGCGGCTTTGACGGTAAACCATTAGATGTAACGCTCGGCAGTGACGGCACCGTGACACGCGATGGTGTTGTCAGCACCGTGACGCCGGATGTCGTCAGCCAGATCAATTCGATGCTTAACGATATGAGCTTCTTCGGGTTGCAAGGCGTGTTTCAGGGCGTGGGAACAGCGCCTGACGTTTACACCTATGACATTACGGTGGAACGCAGCAGCGGCGCCTCACGCACCATTACCGCCCAAGATGGCTATATCCCACCCGAACTTGCGGCACTGATTCAAGTCCTACAACAGCTTGGTGGGGCATCCTGAACACGCGGTAGTTAGTCTTTTGGGGAGCGGATAACGCTGCTCCCTTCTATGTAAAGTAAACCTCAAGCCGAGTTCTGGCTACGAGGGCAAGGCTTGCGCGTTGATGATATAGTTCGCTGGCTCGCCGCCCATATCCGGCACAAGAATGCGAAACGGCGTGGAATCGTTCGGGTTCAGCGCGGCGGATAGATCCACATAACCGGCAGCAATCACGTTTCCGGCGGCGTCAAAAATGGTAGCAACCACGCGCAAACCGAGTACAGGCTGTTCACCAAGGTTCTCAACTCGCCCCTCAATCACCATCGTACCATCCGCATCAAATGACGAATCATCTTGCCATGTTAGTTCATCCTGTCCATAGATGACGCGATCCGGTTCCGACTGCCATTCGCTATTACCGACCGACAAATCAAAAGTTGTCGTAAAAGCCGGTTGCCCTTGACCAAACCGCAAGCTAAACGGCGCGAAGCCCCCCGCTGGCAAGCTGTAGCCCATGACGGTATCGACCGCTTCGGCAATTGGCAAACCGTCAGCAGTCTTGAGTACCGCACGGACAGGAATATCAGTGAGCTGAACCGTTCCCCGATTGGCAACCTCACCTGTAATGAAAAATACATTTTGAAGAGTTGACCATGTGGTGACATGCAAGAACTCGATTGCTGCTGTACTCGCGAAGCTGAGTGCATTTGGGTCAGTGGAGTCGAGCGCGGCGCTGGTATTGACGGTAAAAGTGTTGATGATTTGCTGCAACTGGTTCATACGTGCCGTATCAGAACTCACGAGTACATCGATCACACTCAGGAAAGTACCCGTTTGCTGAATGAATGTGTTGATTTGTTGGGAAAAGCCGCCAGCGTTGTTGCGAATACCACTGATGCGCCAACTCCCGTCACCCATCGCTTGACGGTTAACCTCGGTGTAATAACTGACATCAGGACGGATTTGCCGCTGATAGCGATCAAGAAACGTGGCAAACGCAGCCGAATCCAACGGCTCACCCGCATTGACGACCGCAAACATCACCGAAGGTTGTTCTTCGCCGGGGGCGGAAAAGGCAGCACTGGCGACCACCGTGGTGTTTTGCTCATAACGCGCCCAGTTGCGGGGGACAGCGGCACTAAACACGGCAGCCGGATGCGTATACAACAGCGCGGATACATCCGGCGGTGGTGGTGGCGGAGCGAACACAACCGCACCACTACCGCAACCGGTCAGTAAAAGCAGGCATAAAAGTATGTAGTGGCGCAGCACGGCGTCTCCCAAACAAAACGGCAAATACAATTTAACCGATTATAGTACCTTCGGCAGAATTGTGTTATGCTGTGCATCGGTGTTAGGATGTGACAAAAAGTGTCACAGGTGTAAAGGCAAGCGTTATGTACACCAACAATGAAATTTTATTCCCCCACCACGTCATTCCCGGCTTGCGTAAACTGCGGGGCGCGGAGTGGCAGGCATTGGTCGAGCGCATTATAAAGCTGCCGGAAACGCATGAAGAAACACTGGCCTTCATGATGATGATGATTAAGCTCGACGGCTGCATGGCCTGTGAAACCGACAGCTATCGGGCGATGCGCGGCTGCGCAGCCTGCGCCATCCAAACCCTACGGCGCTACAAAGGCGACGACGCGGAACTCGTGAGCCAATTTAACGCAGCGCTCGAAGAAGTACGCAAGTTCGCCAGCAGCCACGTGGCAGTCGGTATTGTCACGAGTTAATCTGCCTATAAAGTGAACTTTTCCAGCATTTGCCACACCCCTTAAATAACCAATGGTGCAAGTTTGTATTTGAACCATTGTAAACCTTTCTTGATAGACAACTTTTGCCCATACAGGTAATTTAAAGCCCTTCTCCCTTGCTTGCGCCTGAGGAAGGTTGGGATAAGGGGTTAGACTTGCACAACCCCTTATATAGAAGCACTCCAAATCCCCCACTTTCGTTAGTCGGCAAATGACCACTACGCAAAAATAATGCCGGTATATAGTTACAAAGATCGCTATTATGCTTCATTATCCGGGGTCATACCGCACAGAATAACGATATTCTCGGTTAAGCCCATATTGACTCTGATATGCGCGTATGCTAGACTTTCCCCACTCAATTAACAGTGGTTAAGCAACTGAGTGATCTGTCAGGCAACAGAAGGGTGTAAGGGCTATCAGCGCCATAAATTATCGCGTCAACGAACAAATACGCGCCAGAGAAGTTCGGCTGATTACAGACACGAACGAGAATATCGGTGTCGTTTCTGTTCGGACTGCGCTTCAGATGGCAGAAGAAAAAGGTCTTGATCTGGTTGAGGTTTCACCCAACGTTGAACCGCCAGTCTGCCGTATTATGGACTTTGGTAAGTTCCAGTACGAAAAGCGGCGTCGAGAACGTGAAGCCAAAAAATTACAAAAAGTAATTGAGGTTAAAGAAATCCAACTCCGACCTAAGACTGACTCGCACCATTTGGGCTTCAAAGTGCGTGATGCACGAAGCTGGATCAAAGAAGGCATGAAGGTGCGGGTTCGCGCGCGGTTCCGTGGTCGTGAGCGTGATTATCCCGATATTGCCTTGCAGCGCATGTTACAGATCGCAGCAGATTTACAGGATGTCGCAGTGGTTGAGCAACAACCCCTGATGGAAGGCAACACTATGTTAATGGTGTTGGCTCCAGCAGCCGACAAGAAAAAATAACTGTGGAGCAAAATCGTGGGTAAGTTGAAGAAGTACAAGCAGAAAACGCATAAAGCAACCGCCAAGCGCTTCCGTGTAACCGGTACTGGCAAGGTCGTTCATACCCCTCAGGGTAAGAGCCACTTCCGCCGCCGCCGTTCCGGTCGGCATAACCGTTCGCTCGATAAACTGATCGGGTTGGCAAACTCGACAGTGGCGCGTAAGATCAAGAAGTTAGCCCCGTATCTGAGCAAGTATCGTCAGAATCCCGGTCGCTAACGGCGAAGCACAATCTGATTTGAGCAGCCCGGAGCGTCGCTTCCGGGTCTTTATTGTCTAGGAGTTCGTGAGATGGCTAGAACTAAAACCGGCTTTGTGCGCCGCCGCTGGCACAAAAAACTACTGAAATTAATGAAGGGCCAGTGGGGTACGCGCCACCGTTTGCACCGTCGTGCCAACGAAGCGATGCTCAAGAGCTTCTTCTATGCCTATCGGGATCGTCGCTCCCGCAAGCGTGAACTGCGTAAGCTGTGGATTATCCGCATCAACGCAGCCGCCCGCTTGAACGGCATGAGCTACAGCAAGCTGATGTACGGCTTGAAAAACGCGGGTGTCGAAGTTGACCGCAAGATGCTGGCCGATATTGCCGTGCGTGATGCTGCAACCTTCACCAAAATTGTAGCGTTGAGCCTGCAAAACCCGACACCGCAAACCGCGCCTGTCGTACACAACTACATCAACATTACTTCGCCGAAGTCTGCTCCGCAGTCGGTAGCCGCACCAAAACTGAAGGCCGCCCCTGCTCCCAAGGTTAAGGCTGCACCAGCGCCCGTCGCTGAAGCCGAAGCACCAGCCGCACCCAAAGCCAGCCGCAAGAAGAAGGGTGATGGCGATGATTTGACGGTGATCGAAGGTCTGGGGCCGAAGAGCGCTCAAGCATTGATCGCTGCCGGCATCACAACCTTCGCACAAATCGCTGCTGCGACTGCCGAATCACTGGAAAATGTGGTCAAGGTTGAGGGTGGTGTACGCCTCCTCGATGGGCAAACCAAAACTTGGCCGAAGCAAGCACAATTCCTTGTGGATGGCGACGAAGCAGGTTTCAAGACCTACACTGAACACCTCGTAGGTGGCCGTGAACCGGACGACGCTTCATAAGCTCGCCCAATTGAATGAACACTAAAAGGGACGTGAGTCCCTTTTTTAATTCCCATAGCTGATTACATCACTGCAAAAGCGATTAATGATCCCCTACCCTGCACCGGATAACGCTAACAGACAAATAATCACGTAGCCGATAATAAACCCGATGGTGAGAATGTAGAAAATGCGCTGCGGTATGCCATCCTGCGTGTACCCACTGACGTACAGCCACACCAACTTGACCACATCACCACCCAACATCAGCGACGCGAAGATTGGCAGCGCATTACCTATATCCCGCAGTGTCAACAGTGCGTACACCATCCCCCAATGGGCGACATTATTCACCAGCACAAACACCATCGCAATAATCTCACGCTGCATATAACGCTCGAAGATCGCAGCCGTTAACCCAAGCGATAGAAATCCCAGCACAATCACCTGTACCAAGCGTCCACCTGTTGGCGCCATAAATGAGCCGGTTGATAACGCCGTACCAAGCGTGCTGATCGCAACCACAAATGCTGTAACTTTAATAACCGTTTCCAGCCAGCCCAATGACGACCAATTGCCGATGTACCAGCGTTTGGTGAGTGTCATAAAGTTATCCTTATCAAACGCTGAACGAGCTTTTGAACTGAAGCAGGTACTTGGGGAACTTCACCTTGAGCTGCCGCCGCATAACCGCCGCATGGTCGAGATAATGGTCAAGAGCCGCCCATAGGCAGTGATATGCTGACGGGTAAGCACGGTGGTCGCCACCAGCCGGGTCTGCCAGCATATCATCACTAACACTTTGCATCTCGTCGATCAAGGCAGCGCGTGCGGACTGGCAGTGTTCCCAAACTTGCGCGAATGACTGCTTACGACTGGCAGCAACCAATTTCTCGTTGAGGGCGTCACCGTCCGGCTCATCACTCCAACCGAGTTTCTTGGTCGGTTCACCAATCATGGTGTAAAAAGCATTCAGGTACCAATCGTCCCAATCAGCCAGATGCCCCAGCACATCTTTCAGCGTCCATGTGCCACACACCGCTAAAGTTTCGCGCTCTTTAGCTGGTACGAGAAGCGCGGTCGCCAACAAATCATCACGCGCCGTTTCAAGCGCGGCGTGCATAATTACTTGCGCCGGTGGCAGCGGTGTTTCCACCAAATTTTTGCGCCACTCTTCTAAATCATCCATGTGTCCGGCATCATGATTATACCGCGCCTGCGCCCATGTATTAATCATGCCTTGGCTGCGGCCTGTTTTGTTACCGAATTTCCAGCCATAGCGTACTTTCTTTTTGAGTTGGTCATCCGGTACAGTTTGAAAGACCTCGACAAATGCTGCCCGTGCCGTCTGCGAGAAACTAACCGACTTTTCGAGTGACCAACTTCCAACGCGGTTCGGTAACAAGTGGTCGCGAATATCGGAAAGATCCACCCCGTTCTTGGCAAGTTCGCCGGACATTGCATCCCGCACAACTTGAGCATACAGGGTATCATATTCACCGAGGTGTGCCAGCAGGTTGGCAGCCGTCCAATCGCCATATAAACGCACAGTCGTCAGCGAATGCTCGTCAACATTGATGAGGGCGCGCAGTAAGCGGGCGCGAACAGCCGCCATCCGCGCGAGGATAAGGTCTTTTTCAATCGACATAAAAGTTACCCGCAGGTAGATAAAATTATAGGTATTCTACCTGAGTATAAGATGAAACAAAGGCACTTGCCAACAAAAGAGGATAAGATGATCACCAGCACCGCGAATGAGAAAGTCAAGCTGGCAAAAATGCTGCAAGGCGCAGCCAAAATACGCCGTAAAGAAGGGCTGATCGTCTTGGAAGGCGTGCGCCTCGTCCGTGATGCACTCCTTACCAATCACTTGCCAGCATTCCTGCTCATCACTGCCAGCTTTCACGACGAAGCTATCACCCTGATGATGCAGGAAAAACGCATCGAACTTCTTGAAGTAACGGATGAGGTGATGACCCACATCAGCGACACCCGGCAGCCGCAAGGGATACTCGGCGTATTCCCGCTGCCACCGCCCAACCTCCCCCCGCATCCTGCCCATCTGCTAATACTCGATTCAATCCGCGACCCCGGCAACTTGGGCACTATCTTACGCACAGCCGCCGCAGCCGGTGTTGACAGCGTATTACTCTCCCCGACTTGTGCCGATGCTTTTGCACCCAAAGTGCTGCGCAGTGGCATGGGCGCTCACTTCCGTGTACCGTTGGCCTCGCTGTCGTGGGAAAACATTCAGTCGTATTGTTCTGGCAAATCGGTATACATCGCCGATGGCGCGGGCGAAACCCGTTATGACGCGGTGAATTGGGCAGGCGAGTGGGCACTGATTATCGGCAGCGAAGCCCACGGTGCGGGTGACGCCGCACAAACATTGGCAACCCATCGTATTCGCATTCCAATGGCAGCAGATACCGAATCCCTCAACGCAGCAGTCGCAGCAGCGGTCATTCTATTCGAAGCCGTTAAGCACCCTTAATCAAATCACCATCGCTCATTGTAGGGACGTAGCGCGCTGCGTCCGCATCCCAAATTCACACCCGCCACTTACTTTGCAACCCCTTGTATAATTCAAACATGATCGACCTACACACACTGGCAGCCGTCGTCCTCACCTTGGCCTTTGCCCGCATCGGGCTTGGGCGTGTGCTGCCTTTCGAAACCACCGACACCATCACACTAATCAGTCAAGTTGCCCTGTTCGCAAGCTATCTCTACCTCATGCGAACGCTGGTGCGCTTGCCCTTCGCGCTCGTCATCACCGTTCGCCGCACCCGCCACGCCCTGCGCCAATACAAGTTGAGCCGTATGGAAAGTCTGCATGATGGCTACACCCGTGGCTTTCTCGATACTCGCCGCTGGACAGTGCAGCCATTATCCCTCGTTGACCGAATCACCGTTTGCTGTGTCACCCTGCTCGCTACCCTACCAGGGCTGGGTCAGTTCTTGGTGACCATCGGCGGTTTAATCGGCATCGCGCTGCTGCTCATCATCTACCTGATGCGCGGCACATTCAGTTGGTTGGTCGCTGACCACTTCAGCACCCCCTTGCAGCCATCCGCCTCATTCCCCTTCATCCGCAGCCGCGATTAACCCAAACAAAAAGGGGACGGCACACTTGCCATCCCCTCTACATTACCGCCAAGTCTACTTACGACTTCTCGACATGTACTCCGTTGCCATTACCATTGGTCGCGGGTGCAACCGCCTTTTGCATTTCATTCCGCAGCATCATCCCCAGCAGCGCCTCCACCGCACCGCCACCCTGCCCGCTGCCGTTCACAGCAATATCGGGGATAATCCGCACTTTCTGGTCGCCGACAATTTGCATCAACTGCACAGCCGTAAAACCCTGCTGCCCCATCGCATCCGCACCCGCGCGGTATGCCGAGGCTTTCGCTTCACCGATGGCGCGTACCGCTTCAGCTTCGCCCTGCGCCTTCAATCGGATCGACTCGGCTTCACCTTCGGCCTGTTTAATCTGCGCCTTGGCTAGTAATTCAGCGATGTCAACACCCTGCTCGGACTTCACCATCTCCTGCTGAATTTCCGCCAGTGAGGTCGCGCGGACTAACTGCTGACGCTGCGTTTGCGCTTCTTCCTGCACCTGATACGTCTTGTTCTGCTCCTCGGCGATCTTACGGTCGGTCAGCGTTTGCATCAGCGCTGGCGGTGGCACGATCTTGCCCAGCAGCGTATCAATCGCCTCTACGTCATAAGCACGGATTGCCTTGCTCACATGCACCGTTGCCTCGGCCTGCCGGTCACTTCGGGCAATCAAGAAGTCCAGCACCGTATACGCCTGAGCCGCGTTACGAAAGTAATTGCTGACAATCGGCTGCAATACATGGTCAACCATATTCTGCACCGACCCGATGCGGCTAATCACTTTGGGCGCTTCAAGTGCGCTCACATGGATGATCTGCGACACATCCAGATCAAACGTAAAACCATCGCGCGAATTCACCGTGATCGAGTTCAGCGAACGATCATAACTGTGGTCTTCCGTCCTCGGCGACCAGTTCAACACAATGTTGGTCGTCGGTACCAGTTCCACGCGCATCACTCGCGTATTAATCGGGTGCTTGCCGGGGTACAGCGGTGTCACCCACACGCCCTTATGCCCCACGTTCACCAGATCACCGTGCTTGAAGTCCGAGCCGCTCACATCAATATGCGCCTTACCCACGAACGAGATTACCACGCCCACATAACCAATCGGAATCTCCGTCATCGGCACCTGCTCGACACCCACGAACCACGGGTTCAAGTTCCACGAACCGGAGAGTAACACCTGCTCCTGCAAACCACGCCGCCCACCCGCCTGCAAGAAAGCCTGTGCGTTCTGGAAGTTGTCGTGGCTGGGAATATACAAACCCGCGATTTCGCCCTCGTCAATCGGCGCACCATCCAACGTTGTCACAATACCCACTTCATCTGGCGTAACACGGTAAATCAGTAAATCGTCAGGGTTCATACCCTGCTGCGCGGCGTTCACCCGTGTAATCACGGTGAACAATGCCGTATTGATGCGGTACGCACCTGCCGTCAGGATACCAAGCTGCCGTCCCTTCTCACCACCGTTCGCCAAAAATTTACGTGTATCCTGAAAATCATCCGAGTCTACAACCTTACCGAGGATACGTTCCGGCGGAATCGATGCACCATCCGCCGCCACCACCAAACCGATCTCCCCCTGTGGGATAACCGTTACCGGCACTTTACGGATGTTGTATACCCACGGGAAATAACCGAGGTGGAAACCCGGCGCCAGTGTATCCGCCTGATAACCGGCCTCGCCGTTCAGTGCGATCAACCGATCCGGCGATAACGACTTGGACGAAAACCGCTTGACCACCACCCCCACTTGGCGCTCATTAATAATGACCAAACCGGTCGCTGCGAACAGTCCGGCGATGACTAAAATCACCACCAGCAGCGGTATGAGTAAACTAAAAAAATCCATATAGCCTCTCTTGCCTGCTGTTAAACAGTCAGGTGCACCCCATTAATGGCTCATGTATGCCCAAACACTGCACGTCTCCATATGATAGAAACTGCTACAGTTTCACATTAGCCTTTCACATTATCGGCCTCATTAAATGGGCTGTACCCCCCACTGATTGGGGGGCAAAAAGACAAGCATATGGCTTTATTACGCAAAATATTCCGAATCAAAAAGAGCAGACATCATCCGTCTGCTCTCATTCATAGTCACTTGAGTTAGCTGTTTACGGTCATTTTGCTGCCGTATCCGGTGTAATTTGCATGCGTTCTGCCATTTCGACCACCATCTTTCCCAATTGGGTCAGCCGTGCGGCGATTTTTTCGTTAATGACTTGTCCCTCTGCATTGAAAACATGTTTCGCCCCATGAATGGGTACCGAAAGCGGCAGCGCAATCCCCCGCAGAGAGTGAACGACATTAATCATCGCCGTGATCGAATGTACATCCGCCATCTCACCGCTGGCTGTAGCAATCAACCCGACCGGCTTATTATGCAGGTAAGGGCGCGGTGCGTCTGCCAGATACTCCATGAAATCCAATGCGTTCTTGGTCACACCTGCCAGCGACCCATGATACGCAGCCGTGCTAATCAAGAAGCCATCGGCGTGCTGCATAACCCGAACATAATCTTTGACATTTTGTTCGTAGTCATCCAGTTCATAATCCGGCTGGTACATCGGCAAATTCACACGGCGGATGTCGAGCAGTTGTGTCGTTGCCCCTTCCGCCCGCGCCACTTCAAGCGCATGTTGCAGCGCCCACAAGCTGGTAGAGTTTTCCCGATACGTCCCCCCGATGCCGACGATTCTGATAGCACTGCTGGTCATACTCTTTAGTCCTTATCCGAAGTGAAATTACAGTAAGCGTGTAGGTGGTTAGATGAGGTGGCGACTGTTTCACTTACGCGCTCTTCGATTGTCTGACAATACCTCATTTCAAACGTACAGCAAACAGATCGAGTTCTCATGGTACGTTGGTACAGTATTTTCTAGCATCATTCAATCAGCGGAACCGCATCATCATCGCTCAATCCCGCTTCTTGCAGCGCACTTTCCAGCGAATCGTGCCGCGAGAAGTACGTGACAAGTTCATTCTCAACATGAAACACCGAGGCAATCACGCTCTCACTCAGTTTTTCACCCGTTTCTACCGAATGCCACACCGCATCCTGCTCAACCACTGCCACCTCATCGCGCACAAACGCTTTCCGTGATTGCAGTTGCAACCCCGCCCGCGCAATCCATTCGCGTAAAATCGAATGTCCACTTGCCACACCTCGCGGCCCGACAATTTCAATATTCGGGTCAGACACAACAATTAATCCTTCAACATCCTTCGCACTCGCCGCGCGCTGCCACGCTTCGATGACTGCCAGCACATCAACCGTCATGCTAGCTCCTCCAAAAGTCTTAGGGATACATCAGGCCATAAATGGATGGGATAAAAACCAGAACGGGTTATCCTGAGGTCATAAATACGAACAGCATCACTTCAGAGATAAACATGACTTCGGAACATCGTTTAACAGCCATCATCTTCATATGGATTATGTTGGGGATTGCCTTATTTTTCGCCTTTGGCATCAGCGTATTTGCAGCACCCGTAAGTCTGTTTCCACTGACGCTGCTCATTTTGCTCGGTGGCATCACCGCAACATGGGTCGTGATACAAGCGCCGCGGAAATCAAACGAATCATAATTTGACCAACCCGCGCTGCACCGCATGGGTTACCGCTTCCGTCCGGTTGCCTGCGCCCAATTTGCTCAGGATCGAACTCACATAAAACTTAACCGTGCGCTCGGTAATTACCAGTTCAGCGGCAATTTCCTTATTCTGCAAACCTTGTGCCAGCAGTTTAAGGACGTGTTGCTCGCGTGGGGTAAGTGCATCCATATCAGGTGATGGTTTGCGCTCACCGGATACCTGCTTAAGCAGTTTGGAAGCAATCACCGGTTGCAGCAGCGACCCGCCAGCATGGACAACCCGAATAGCGTTAAAAATTTCTTCGCGCGGCACACCCTTCAGCAAATAACCCTGCGCGCCCGCCTGTACCGCCCCCACAATACGCTCGTCCGTATCAAAAGCGGTAAAAACAATCGTCCGCACAGTCGCACGGGTTTCACGAAGGTGGCGCAGCGTTTCGACACCATCCATATGCGGCATCTCAAGGTCAAGCAGCAGCACATCAGGGCGCAGTTTATCCACCTGCCCCAGCGTTTCGAGGCCGTCCCCGGCTTTGCCCACGACTTCAAAATCGCTTTGGGTACCCAGAATAGCAATCAACCCATCCCGCACAATCGGATGGTCATCAGCAACGAGAATACGAATAGGTGTCATGAATGAGCCTCCAGTGGGATAAAAATTTCAAGTTCAGTTCCCGCACCGGGGCTGCTGCTCACTTGCATCGTGCCGGAAAGCAGGTTGACGCGCTCATTCATGCCGATCAGTCCGAATCGGTTAGGCTTCACTTCTTCCGTGTCAAAGCCACGTCCATCATCACTAATCAACAGTTGAATTTGCTCCGGCATAATCGCCAATTGGACATTCACAAAATGTGCCTGCGCATGTCGCCCGATGTTCGTCAGCGCCTCTTGCAGAATACGATACAAACCGATCTCGGCACGGATGGGCAGCAAACGCCCCGCCCCCACAGCGCTGAAATTCACCTCAATCTTCCGCCGCGAAGCCCACTCGTCCACCAGCGCTTTCAACGCTTCATCCAGCGGTCGGCCTTCCAAAGGCGCAGCCCGCAAATCCATCACCGAACGCCGCGCTTCTTCAAGGTTCGTGCGCGTCAGGTAAAGCGCCTGCATCACCGAATGATGCACCCGATCCCACGACTGATTGCTGTCCAGCAGCGCGTCCGCCGTTTCGAGGTGCAGCGCAATCGCCGTCAGTCCTTGTGCCAGCGTGTCGTGGATTTCACGCGCCAACCGGTTGCGTTCTTCAATCGCGCCAATCTCCGCACTCCGGCTGAACAATCGGGCTCGTTCCACCGCAATAGCCAGCAAATCGCCCACGAGGTACAGCAGTTGCAAATCTTCATCCCGCAAATCGCCCCAGTCGGTACTGGCAACGTTCAGAATGCCCAATGGCTTTCCCCCCGCGTTCAGGGGTATACTCGCGTGCTGCCGCAAACCAGCCGTACCGACCGTCAAGTTTTCCAAACGCGAACAGGTGATGTTGTTCGGCGCGGGCAGTTGGTCATTATTGAATGCCCACATGCAGTCGCACGAACCCGTCATCCGGCGCGGGTGCTTCGCCAATGCAGGTGGCAAATTTTGCGCCGCTGCCAGATAAAACTTGCTGTTCGCGTCCAGCAGGAATATCCAGCTCGTTTGCAGGTTGAACAATTCCGCCACATCCCGCAGCGCCACCGTCAGCGCACGCGTCAGGTCAACTTCCTGATTCAACGCCTTGGCAATCGTATTCAGAATCGAAAGTTCGCGGTTGCGCCGCTGGAGTTTTTCGGTATCCGATTCAGGTTTCGAACGACCGGACATAAAGGTGACTTTCGGCTAAAAGCACTGCCATCATTATACAGTGCCCGATTGCAGATTTGATTGTCCACTGGTACAGTGTACGAAGGTAGCGAACATCTGATCTACCGCCAAGAAATACGCATTATTGGGACGTAATAAATATGTTTCAAAGGCCAAAATGTTATCGGATGTAGGGACGAGGCCGTGCCTCGTCCGCGTCTCAAATTCACATTCACCATGTACTTTGCACCCGTTTCCATAAAGTACCTTATCCTGTACCGGCGCACGGTTGTGCCTTCAACGCCATTCACTACTGACATTATGAGGAGAACCAATGAACAAAGAAACCGGATTTGCCCCTATCAACGGCACCCAAATGTATTACGAAATCGCTGGCAGCGGCCACCCCCTCATCATGGTACACGCTGGTGTCGCTGACCACCGCCTCTGGGACGACCAATTTGACCTATTTGCCAAAAACTATCGCGTCATCCGTTTTGACCAGCGCGGCTTCGGCCAAACCAAACCGGTTGACGGTGAATTCCGCCGCAGCGAGGACATCTACGCCCTGCTCACCCACCTCGGCATCAGTCAAACTTACCTCATGGGCTGCTCGATGGGTGGCGGCGCATGTATCGACTTCGCCCTCACCCACCACCACATGGCGAAAGCCCTCATTACCATCGGTTCCGGTCCTTCCGGCTTCAAAACCGACAACCCACCACCGCCCATCTGGGACGAACTTGTAAAAGCAGATGAGGCGGGTGATATTGCAAAAGTCGCCGAATACGAAGCGCAAATCTGGCTCGACGGCCCCTATGCCCCCGCTGGCCGTGTCGGTGGCGCAGTCCGCGAGAAAATGATTGCCATGAATACCATCGCCCTTAACTATGAAAGGCTCGATCTTGGCAAACAAATAGATCTCGCCCCACCTGCCGTCAATCGCTTGGGCGAACTCCACCTCCCCGCCCTCATCATCTACGGCGATTTAGATACGCCACACACGCAAGCGGCTGGCAAATTTATGGCGCAAAACATCACCGGCGCGCAGCTTGTTATCATGCCCGGCGCAGCCCACCTGCCTAGCATAGAACAACCCGAAGCCCTCAACAAAATTGTATTGGATTTCTTAACTCAATTATCCGGCTAGATGCTCCATGTATAATGGGGTTACATCATTGTGATTACATGAAGGTAGAAGCGGAAATGGACAACTCCAAGGCACCGTCCAGCAGTGGTGCAAAAGTTTACGAAATGCTCTGGGATTGCAAGTTTTGTGGCACAAAAAAACTGCTGGGTAAAACCCACCGCTTCTGCCCCAACTGCGGCGGTCAGCAAGACCCATCGTGGCGCTACTTCCCCTCCGACTCGGAAAAAGTCGCCGTCCAAGATCACGTCTTTGTCGGCGCGGATAAAATCTGCAAAGCCTGTAACTCGCTCAACGGCGCGGCATCCGAATTTTGTGGTAACTGCGGTGCGCCCCTTTCCAGTGCGGCCACCGCCCAGCAAATCGCCGGACGCACCAAAGGCGAAGGTGATACTTTTCAAACCGAGGATGTGCAGAAGCGCCAGCAAGCCGTCCAAATTCCCGGTCTTGCCGCCGCCGCTAAACCCGCCGCCAAAAGTGGTGGCTTCCTCAATAAATGGGTGATTATTGGCATCATCGTCGTGGCGCTCATCGGTGGCGCAGTATACGCGCTCACTCGCACCGTCAATGCCAGCGCCTACGTCACCGGCTACAAGTGGGAACGGACGATCAACCTACAAAGCCTGCAACCCGTCCCCGACAAAACCAACTGCGACAGTATGCCCGGTGATGCTTACAGCGTCTCGCGCAATTACGAGCAGGTCGATACCCGTCAGGTCGCCGATGGTCAAACCTGCCGTACCAACCAGATCGATCAGGGCGACGGCACCTTCCGCGAAGAACGCAGTTGCGAAACCAAATACCGCAGCGAACCCGTCATGGGCTACATGTGTACTTATATGGTCAACCGTTGGATCGGCGTCAGTCCTGCCGTCTCCCGTGGCGATAAAGTCACCGCCCCCTACTGGCCGGATACCAACGCCAGCAGTTGCTTTAGCATCGGTTGCAAGCGCGAAAGTGGTCGCAGCGAAGATTATATCCTCATGCTCAAAGGTGACGGTGACCGCCCCTTCGAATGTAGTGTTGATTACGATCTATGGCAGGAAACCAAGTTGGAACGGAGCTTTGACATCGAAGTCGGCACCATCCTCAAAAACTTCGTCTGTAGCAGCCTTAAACCAACCGCCTAAGGTAGTATCTACGACTTGTATTGACCCAAACAACATTCATTATCACATGAATTACTGTAGGGACGCAGCGTGCTGCGTCCGCCTACGTTATCGCTTCTATGATGAGCAAAACTGAACCTCAAGTCGCCGCTTTTGAACTGCCTTTAGTGCAGTTGTCCCTCTGATTAGCATCATGGCTTTAGCCTGATGCGATGCTAACCACACCTCTCTTATTTAACCCTCACCCCGCCAGCACCAGCACCCCGCCCGCCGCCAGCGAGCCCAGCGCCACATACCCGCCCTCAACCGTGAACGTCGCGCCCATAAACGTGTCGGTCAGCGTCGTGCCATCCTCCACGCCAGCCTGCCACACAGCCAATTGAATATGCTCCGATGCCGCCTTCCCACGGTGCGCCACCACGATCAACCGCTGCTCTGCCGACTGCCGTTGGAACGCCAGCACATCCCCTGCCGCATATAAGAACTGGAAACCGCCCCACCGCAGCGCCGGTGCAGTCCGCCGCAGGCCGATCAGCCGTTGGAAGTACGCCCGTAACTCATGATCCCACGCCGCCTCATCCCACGGCATCGTCCGCCGGTTGTCAGGGTCAGAGCCGCCTTCCATCCCAATCTCGTCGCCATAATAAATGCATGGCACACCCGGCATCGTCATCAGCAGCGCCGCCGCCAGCCGCACCCGCGCCTTATCGCCGCCCATTAGGTTCAAAATCCGCGCCGTGTCATGGCTGTCGATCAAGTTAAACTGCTGCGCCGTGACCACCCACGGCACCGCCCCCGCGAACCACGTCATCTGCTCCGCCACCGCTTCGGCGGGCAAGGGGATCGGGTCCATCTGTGGACGCAAACCCGCTGCATCAAGCTCCGATTGCAGCCAGCCCCAAATTGGCTTGGTGAACCCCTGATAATTCATAATCGCGTCGAGTTCATCACCCTGCAAATGCGGTGTCCCGTCATAAAAGTTCTCGCCGAACAAATACGCCTGTGGGTTATCCGCCTTCACTGCCCGTCGCATCTCCCGCCACACCTTATGCGTAAGCTGTACCATCCCCTGCCGCGCCGTCATGTTTGCCACATCCAGCCGCCACCCATCAATCCGGTACGGCTCGTGCATCCACCGCCGTATCACCGAGTCCGCATTCCGGTACATCACATCCCGCAGCGCTTGACTCCGGTAGTTCAGCTTCACCAACGACTTATGCCCCAGCCAACTTTCATACTCGTCAGGATACTGTGTGAATGTAAAGTATTCCGCTGTGGGTGCATTCCGGTCTTTCAGCGCGTCCAAAAACCACACATTTTCCGATCCGCAGTGGTTCGGTGTCACATCCAAAATCAGTCGCATTCCCCGCTCATCCAGCGCCCGCCGCAGTGCCGCCAGCGCCGCATCCCCGCCAAGGTGCGGGTCAACTTGGTTGTAATCCGCCACATCATAACGGTGATTGGTGTACGCCGTAAAAATCGGATTTAGGAAAATCGCGTTCACACCCAAATCTTGCAGATAATCCAACTTCTGGATGATGCCCTGCAAGTCCCCGCCGTAAAAGTCCAACCCGCCCACTTCCTGCGGCGGCAGGGGGATGCTGCCCCATTCCTGTCGTCGGGTCGTGTACCCGCGTCGGCTCCACTCACCATCCCGCACATCGTTACTCGGATCACCGTTGTGGAAGCGGTCAGGGAATATCTGGTAAAACACCGTATCGTTCAACCATTCCGGCACGGTAGTGTCCGCCAGCAGCTTGAAGTCCCACAAATCCGGTGCGTCCGCTCGGCTCACACCCATCGCCGTCAGCCAGTAAGCGCCTTCGCTCGTCATCACCTTAAAGCGGTAGGGAATATAGGGATTCGTCACGCCCACCTCCGCAGCCCAATAAGCACTAACCGCGTCCTCGCTGGCTTTCTCCATCAGCTTAAAATGCTGCTCACCGTCCGGTGCTGTTCGTAACATCACTGTGCGGATCGGCGCATCTTTCGGCGCACGAAGCCGTATCGTCACCGTTTCGCCCTGCTTGGGTGTCGGGTTAGAAACATATAACGCTGAACCGTCATGGTGCAGCCCCGCCGTCCAATGATTTTGTAATAGCATAATCGCGTATTCCCTAAACTCTACTCATCCAACCCCGCCAGCATACACGAACTCCCAAGACTGAAAAAGCCCACACTCACCGCCTTCACACATTCGCCTCTATATGCCGTCCTGCATTGAACTTGCCACTTGTCACTTGCAACTTATTACTACTCAGGTTTATTTTCGGTTAACCCGACAAACCCTTTTCCAACCATCCACCAACCCACTTAACAATCGCACTCCCTCAACATGGTTAACGCCATCGCCTCTTAAAAGCTACCAAATGTTCTTCCAAATGGTCACCCTTAACCCTCGCATTTCAACTATGCTATTCAAAGGGCTGTACGCAGGCCGAAGGTGCCGCTGGCAAATCCTGCATTTTGCTCCCTTGCCCTGTTACTACGGGCTATCGCGTACTGAGCTTGCGAAGGTAGCCGATGTGGCTACGAGCGACTTTAGCGAGTGTGGGATAGGGGTCTCCGCCGCAACTTAACAACTTATTTCGCGCCGCATTTGCCGCTTGTTCCGCATCTTGTGTATTTACCTTGAACTCTCAAGTGCGCAGCCTTCCGTGGGACTGAAAACGGTTGACGGAGACTGCTTTTGCTGCAAACATCGCAGCAGCAGACCTATTACTAACTTTGCTGCAAATTGGCTGCCTTTTTCTTGAAACTTGAAGCTGTTGATTGGCAATCTTGGCTATAGTCCCCTTGCGGGGCGGCGGCAGGCTTTAACCCCACTTTTTGCCAACTTTGCCAACCTCTAGCCGAGAATTCACGCCATTAGCACAAAAATTGCCAATTGAAATTGCCGACGCTTGTCGGCTGCCAAATTTACCGAAGATCATAACTGTCATTTCCGACACTGACGACTTTGATATGCGAAGCTATCCTGTGGACGACATTTGCGACAAAACAACCTTAGCTTGATAAGTCGTTTTTGCAGTTTTTATGGCGTTCCAACCCGTTATGTCGTCGCCGCCATCGCCGCCAATTGAGGGAGAAACGATCTTCACAGCACCGACAACTACGCCATTTCCGACACAAAAAGCGCCACGCACAATTGCAACATTTACAATGCTTATGGCAGTCAACCATTTGGCACTCCACTGCCGCCGCCGCCGCCATCACTGCCATAAACGCTTGGCTTTTCTCTCTGTATTCCTTGGCGTTCTGTGCGCAGCCTCCTGTGGATGGCGATTCGTATTGTCTTTGTTTTTAGCTGGAGACTGGCGACTGAACAAAAAACGGCGAACAACAGTCCGCCGCATAGTGATTTTGTCTTTGACTATTTACTATCGACTACTGACTAACCACTTCTTCTTCCTTCGGCCAGCGCCCGTAAAGCCGTGTCAGATACGCCAGCCGTTCCCGTGCCGGATGGTTCAGCCATTCCGCTGTAAACCGCCAGCCCCAGTTGCCGGACTCTCGCCCCGGTGTGTTCATGCGGGTGTCCGCCCCGAACCCGAACACATCTTGTAAAGGAACAACCGCCGAATGTGCCACCGAAGCCATCGCCAGCCGGATCAAATCCCACTGGATTTCATCCACCTTGCGCCCTAGGTACTCCGGCAGATAATTACGGATGTCCTCGGTCGCCTCACCGCTGTTCCACCAACCCACCGTCGTATTGTTATCGTGCGTTCCGGTATAAACCACGCAATTAGGAGTGTAATTATGAGGCAGAAAGCTGTTCTCGCCGCCCGAACCTCCGAACGCGAATTGGAGGATTTTCATTCCCGGCAAACCCAACCCATCCCGCAGTTCAATCACACCGGGCGTAATCAAACCCAGATCTTCCGCGATAATCGGCAGGTCAGCAATCTGGGCAACGATCACATCAAAAAAGTCGAACTTCGGCCCCGGCACCCATTGTCCCTTAACCGCAGTCGCCTCAGTCGCTGGCACTTCCCAATAAGCCTCAAAACCACGGAAGTGGTCAATCCGCACCAGATCAACCATGCTCAGTGTCGCTCTAATCCGGCTGATCCACCAGCTATAATCATTCTCAGCCATCTTGTCCCAGCGGTAAAGTGGGTTACCCCAGCGCTGTCCAGTCGGGCTAAAATAGTCTGGTGGAACCCCTGCAATCACAGTCGGGTTACCCAGTTCATCAAGAAAATACTCGCCACGGTTTGCCCACACATCCGAGCTGTCATGTGCCACAAAAATCGGCACGTCGCCCACCAACCGGATACCCTTCCCATTGGCATACGACTTCAGTGCGTGCCACTGGGTAAAGAATAACCATTGGCGAAATTTATGCTCATCCACCTCACGCGCATTTTTGAGCCGCGCCGCTTCCAAAGCCGTCCCTTGGCGAAGCGCTTCACTCTGCGGCCACTCAACCCACGGCTTGCCTCCATACAAGTTCTTGAGCGCGATAAACAGCGCCCAATCATCCAACCAGTAGGCTTCCTTAGCACACCACGCTGCGAACTCGCTCCTTTGGATTGCGGTCGCAGTCGTATCGAAACGAACATACGCTTTTGTCAGCAGGTTGTTGTGGTAGGTAATCACATTCCCGAAGTCCACCAGATATGGGGGGAAGTTCGGCACTTTAGCCACATCCTCAGCCGTCAGCCAACCGTCACTCACCAGCTTATCAAGACTAATCAGCAGCGGGTTCCCCGCGAACGTCGAAAGCGACTGGTAAGGCGAGTCTCCATAACTCGTTGGCCCCAACGGCAGCACCTGCCAGATTGTCTGTCCAGATGCCTCCAACCAATCAACAAAGGTATACGCCCACTCGCCCAAATCACCTACCCCATACCGCCCCGGTAACGAGGTCGGATGAAGCAAAACACCACTCGAACGTGGGAAAAGAGACTTCTTAGTGGTCATAATTATGTCCAATCGGTGCTAGGTATAAATCGCAATATTTAACCGCCCGATATTCTACCCGATTTCAGCGAATAGCGGTGTGAGAATCATCCTCCCTGCCGCATGAGCATCATCCCATCGGGGCTGAATCGCTGTTTAAAAGTAAAAGACTCTGGGGTTGCACCCTGTTTTTCAAGGAGATCTAGCTTCAACTTTGCCTCATCCGTCGTTGGGATATGCCCGCTCTCCACCCACCATAGCGCAACTGCTGGCGTGGTCATCTTCACAAACCACTCAGCTCGGCGACGAAAATAAGCCGTATGGTCACTGTAATAGGCATATTGAAACAGCGCGTCAACCGACTCCCACACCGACAAGTTGACGATAATCCGCTCGTCCTCATACGGTCGCAGTGAAGTCGCGTCGTTGCCGTCCCCTTTCAGTCGCCAGACGAAGCCCGGTGCTGCTTCCGCCAGAGCGTTAATCGGGTCAAGGTTATCAACAAAATCGCGCATTTCTGGACTGTCCAACGGCGCGATCATACGGGTAATATTCACTTGGGCAAGTTGATAAGCCATATTCCCAACTCCTATAAACGACTC
>JAPUDW010000111.1:0-1717 GCA_027492915.1 Bacteroidota bacterium
GAACCGATGTCACTCGGTGGCATCAAAAACACAATGGCAGTCGCGCATATTGCCGAAGCGAATGGCTGCTGGGTTGCGCCGCATCAAAGTGGTGGGCCGGTTGCAACCGCTGTGTGCCTCCAACTGGCGGCTTGTATCCCCAATTATCTCATTCAAGAACATTTCGACCCGTTTAACGAAGAATGGACGCAGGATGTGGTGACATGGCATCCCACCATTAATCCCGCTAACGGTCATTTGTCCTTCCCCACTGCGCCGGGGCTGGGGCTTGATCTGAACCTAGACGTAATTGCTGAGCATCCGTATGACCCTACTGCCTATTTTGATACCAATCAACCCGGTTGGGAAAAGCGGCTTGGTCAGCGGGCATCCTTGTAAATTATTCACTTTACTACTGAAAGCGATTGGCATGAAGATTACCCGTATTGAAACGATTTGGATTGAAGATCAGCCGAATACCAGTTGGGTACGCATCCATACCGATGACGGCCTCATCGGCCTCGGCGAAACGTTCTATGTACCGCGTGCCATTGCCGCGATGGTTCACGATGTGTTCGCCAATATCTTACTCGGTCGCAATCCGTTGGACATCGAGAACCATTGGGCGAATATGATGGGCACAGTGAACTTTTTCGGCTTCGCAGGCAGCGAAATGCGAGCCATTAGTGCGATTGATGTTGCATTGTGGGACATCATGGGGCAGTACACTGGTCAGCCGATTTACACTCTGCTCGGTGGTCGTAACCGCGACCGCATTCGTATTTATAATACCTGCGTCAGTCACGGTCCATATCAAGATTTTCAGCGTTGGCGTGAGCAGGAAAAAACCGGAGAGTTGGCTTCGGAATTGTTAGCTTCCGGCATTAACTGTATGAAGATATGGCCGTTCGACCAGTTCGGCGTATCGCTCAACGGGCCGGTCGGTCGCCGCGCCGGTGCCGAAGCGGTTGGGCCAGTCAGCCATTACATTTCGCGCGAACAGGTCAAAAAAGGTGTGTCGTATGTCGAAGACATTCGGCGCGCAGTTGGCGACAAGATGGAAATCGCCATCGAAGGCCACGGCAAATGGAACTTGCCCGAAGCCACCAAGATCGCCCGTGCGCTCGAACCCTATGACATTTTCTGGCTCGAAGAAATCATGCCGCCGGATAACCCTGAATCGTATGCACGGCTCAAGCAGGACACCACTATTCCTCTATGCGTCAGCGAACGCTTATTTACGCGCTTTGGCTTCCGCGCCGTGGTCGAGCAGAACGCCGCCGACATCATCATGCCTGATATGGCATGGACGGGCGGTATCACCGAAACACGCAAGATATGCTCACTGGCAGATACCTACTACCTGCCGATCACCAGCCACGATACCATCGGCCCTGTTGCTCTATGGTCAGCCGCGCACCTCATGCTGCATATCCCGAATGCCTTGATCATGGAAACAGTACGTGCTTACTATCAGGGTTGGTATAACGATGTGATGACCGATGCAATCCCGATTAGCAACGGGATGCTTTCACTGCCCGAACGACCGGGGCTTGGTACGAAGCTGCGCGAAGAAGTCCTTCAGCGCCCTGACGTGCATATCGAAGTTTCCGACATCAATAATCGCCGTGATATGTCAACGGGTTAAGCTTTATGAGTACATTTCGACTGGCGATTACCGGCGATTTTTTGAATGATCAGGGCAAAAGCGCTTATGGCGATTTAGGTTTTGGCGCAA
>JAPUDW010000111.1:1727-20675 GCA_027492915.1 Bacteroidota bacterium
TGAATCCTGCCCTTATATCGACCATCACTACATCATGGATCATGCGCCAAGAGCCAATGACCCAACCTATTGGGACAATTTGTACTCGATGGAATTTAAGCCAGAACACATTCGTAATATTGATGCGCTCGTCGTGCTGCGTCCCTATATCCGTGCCACTGTCTTTTCCGAAGGCGCGGGCGACCTGACCATCATCGGTCGTTCAGGGGCAGGCTACGATAAAATTGATGTACAAGCCTGTACCGATAACGATGTATTACTCTTTAATCTGCCGAATGTGCTGAACCATTCCACAGCCTCTACTGCCTTGATGTTTATTCTCGCCCTCGCCAAGAAACTCTTACCGTCGGATCGTATTACACGGCAGGCGCGGTGGGATTTGCAGCCAGAAGTTTTGGGGATGGAAATCGAACGTAAAACTTTAGGTATCATCGGACTGGGTGCAAGTGGGCGTGAATTGGTACGGTTGATTGCGCCGTTTAACATGCGCGTGATCGCCTACTCGCCAAATGCCGATCCCGAACAAGCTGCGGCACTCGGTGTCGAACTCACATCCCTCGAAGCGGTGATGCGTGAGTCAGATGTGATTAGTGTGCATTCCAACCTCACGCCCGATAAATACCACATGATTACTGCTGCCCATCTTGGCATGATGAAACCCAGCGCTTATTTCGTCAACGTGGCGCGGGGTGCGCTGGTCGATCAAACTGCTTTGGTCAACGTTTTGCAAGAACGGCGTATTGCAGGGGCAGGGCTGGATGTCTTTGAAGTCGAACCTGTGCCAGCCAATGACCCTTTACTTGCCCTTGATAACGTCATCCTCACGCCCCACTTTGCACCGGCTACTTCCGATATTTGGACTGCTGGAGGCAAGGTGATGTCGCGCTGCATCTTGCAGGCCGCGCGTGGTGAAGTGCCGGATAACGTCATCAACAAGGCCGTGCTGGATCGCCCTAAGTTCCAAGCCAAATTAGCTCGCTTCGTTGAAAACCAAACGGTGTCCGCATCATGAAGCTGGAAGGCAAAGTCGCGCTGGTGACGGGCGGTGGGAATGGCATCGGGCAGGCCGCTTGCTTGGCATTTGCCCGTGAAGGCGCGAAGGTTGTTGTCGTCGATGTCGATGCTGCCGCCTCAGAAACGACTGCCGCAGCTATCCGTGATGCAGGTGGTGTCGCCCACGTTTTTAAGGCCGATGTGAGCCAATCGAGCGATGTGCAGGCATATGTGAACTACACGGTTGACACCTTTGGTCGTATTGATACGTTTTTCAACAATGCGGGTATTGAAGGTGTTGTCTCGCCCTTAGCCGAATATGATGAAGCGAATTGGGATCGGGTGATCGGTATCAACCTCAAAGGGACATTCCTTGGGCTGCGCTATGTGCTTCCCGTGATGATTGCGCAAAAATACGGCACAGTGGTCAACACCGCTTCCGTCGCCGGAACGGTAGGTGCGCCCAATATGGCGGCCTATTCAGCCAGCAAACACGCTATCATCGGCCTAACCCGCACGGCAGCGGGTGAGGTTGGTAAGCATGGGGTTCGGGTGAACGCGGTTTGTCCCGGCCCGATCAAAACCCGCATGATGCAGTCCTTGGAAGCCATGATTAATCCGAATGAACCTTCTGCCGTTGCAAAGGCCAATGTCGCGCGTAACCCGATGGGGCGCTACGGCGAAGCGGATGAGGTTGCGCAGGTCGTTGTGTTTTTGGCTTCGGACGAATCGCGGTATGTGAATGGTGCTGCCTGGTTGGTGGATGGTGGACGTACCGCAGTCTAATAAACTGCTTTAGTTTATGTTATTAAAAGGTATTCATGGTTATGTCGAATGCACCTCAGTTAAGTAAAGATCAATATCTAGCACTCTATCGGCAAATGCTTGAAATCCGGCGTACCGAAGAACAACTGGCGAAGTCGCATCAGGCCGGTTTAATCCCCGGCGCGTGCCACACCTACGTCGGTGAGGAAGCCATTGCGACCGGCATCTGTGCTCACCTGACACATCAGGACGCTGTGTTTAGCACCCATCGTGGTCATGGTCACGCACTCGCGAAAGGTGTCCCCCCGCGTGAAGTGATTGCCGAGTTATTCGGTCGGGCGACGGGTTGTTCGCGTGGGCGTGGCGGCAGTATGCACTTATTTGCGCCGGAAGTTGGCATGATGGGTACCAGTGGTATCGTTGGACCCTGTATCTTGCAAGCCACTGGCGCAGGCTACACCTCCAAGCTGTTGAATAACGGCACAGTTGGCGTTGCTTTCTTTGGCGATGGTGCCAGCAACAACGGTGCGTTCCATGAAGGGCTAAATTTAGCTGCTATCTGGGATTTGCCTGTCATTTTTGTGTGCGAAAACAATATGTACGCCACCGAAGTTGCCTTCTCCTATGCCACCCGCAATACCGAAGTCGCCGACCGCGCTAAGACTTACGGCATGAATGCGATTGCTGTTGACGGAAACGATATATTAGCCGTTTATCAGGCCGCCGAAGAAGCTGTCAGCCGTGCGCGGGCTGGTAATGGTCCAACCTTGATCGAAGGCAAAACGTATCGCACCCGCGCCCATTCCGAAGGGATGCGCGATGCGGGTTATCGTACTGCCGAAGAACTGGAATCGTGGAAAAAGCGTGATCCGATTGATAATTACCGGGCGAAGTTACTAGCGCAGGGGTTGGTGGCTGAAGGCGATCTGGCTGCGATTGACTCTGAAACCAAAGCACTCATCGAGGAAGCGCTGGAGTTTGCTAAAAATAGCCCGTATCCCGACCCTGCCACCGTCACCAACTATATTTACAGCCAGTAATTGCTTGGCTTAAGGGAGAAATGATGCGCGAGATCACATTTACCGTTGCTGCCCGTGAAGCCCTTGCCGAGGAAATGGCACGTCAACCGGAGATTTTTGTTGTTGGCGAAGGCATTGGTGTACGCGGTGGTAATTTCAATACGACCCTCGGACTTTATGACCAATATGGCCCCATGCGTCTGCGCGACACCCCGATTGTCGAGCGTGGCTTTGTGGGCATGTGTGCCGGAGCCGCCATGACCGGCGCTCGGCCTGTGGTTGACTTCATGTTTTTTGATTTCATTCTGGATAGTATGGGCGAGATGATTAACCAGATCGCCAAGATGCAGTATATGAGCAGTGGTCGCCTAAAAATGCCGATTGTGTTGCGCGGTTGCATCGGTATCGGCGGCGCGTCGGCGACTCATCATTCCGGTAACTACTACCCGATCTTCGTCCACCTACCCGGTATTAAAGTGGTTGTGCCAAGTAACCCCTACGATGCCAAAGGCTTGTTCAAAACTGCACTTCGAGGTGATGACCCTGTGCTGTTCCTTGAGCACAAATCACTCTTGAACAACAAAGGTCATGTGCCGGAGGAAGAATATTTTATTCCCTTCGGTCAAGCGGCCATCGTCCGCGAAGGCACACACGCGACTGTCGTAGCCATTGGCTCGATGGTGCGTAAAACTATCGAAGCTTGCGATGCATTGGCGAATGAGGGTGTTTCCATTGAAATTATCGACCCCCGTACGCTTGCCCCGCTGGATATTGATACGATCCTTCAATCGGTGCATAAAACCGGTAGACTGTTGATCGTCGATGAAACCTTCGCCCCCTGCGGCGTGGGTGCGGAAATCGCGGCACAGATCATGGCGCGTGGGTTTGACGATTTGGATGCTCCAGTGCAGCGTTTGAACGGCGTACACACCCCGACTCCCTACAGCCCACCCTTGGAAGCGGCTGTGATACCCAACACCAATCAAATCGTGCAGTCCATCCGCGACCTGCTGGCGGAGTAAGGCAACCTTATGGCAATAGAAATTGTGATGCCACGCCTCGGCTGGACGATGGAAGAAGGTACGCTGGTTGAATGGATCAAGAAGGATGGCGATACCGTTCAACCCGGCGAGATTATGTTTATCATCGAAAGTGACAAAGCCCTCAATGAAGTTGAATCTTTCGAAGCGGGTATCTTTCGCATCCCGCCGAATTCGGACGTGTTAGGCAAAACGCTGCCAGTCGGCACTGTGCTGGCTTATGTCGCGCAGGTAGGCGAAAGCTTGCCGTTTGAACAGGCGCAGCAGTCAGCGCCAGCAGCAAACCTGTCAGCCGCTCCTGCCACCTCAATTGCTGAACCTCAACAACCCATAGCTGTGGTTGCCGCTTCTCAGCTTGCCCCCCATTCTTCAAATGGCAATACGCTGCCAAATATCAGCCCTCGTGCGCGTCGTGTAGCCCGTGAACTGGGTATTGAGTGGACAGCGCTCACGGGCAGCGGTCGCACCGGTCGAATTGTTGAGCGCGATGTACGGGCAGCCGTTTCAATTGCGGCCTCAGCATCCCCCGCCCAGATTTCGCCGGTCGCCAAACGCGCTGCCGAAGAATTGGGTGTCGATGTCAGTGCATTAGCCGCGCAGATGCCCGGTCAGCGCATCACCCGCGAGCATGTAGAACGCGCTGCTCAACCTGTCGCGCCCATATCTGCTCAACCGCAATCTGCTGAAACTCGCACCCCAATGCCGCGTGTGCGTCAGGTGATCGCTGACCGTATGTCTGCCAGTGCCCATACGACTGCGCCTGTGACCCTGACCACCGAGGTCGATGTGACCGAGCTTGTCAGAGTCCGGCAGGGCTTAAAAATTGCTAGCAAATCCGATACTCGCCCTGTGCCAAGTTACAATGATCTGCTAGCAAAATTAGTAGCTGAAGTGTTGCGTGATCACCCGCAGCTAAACGCCCGTATTGATGGGGACGAAATCGTGACTTCGAGTGCTGTGAACATGGGTTTCGCGGTTGATACGGATCGCGGCCTCTTGGTTCCTGTAGTGCGTGACGTTGGCGCAAAGAGCATCCGCCAAATCGCTGCGGAAGGCACTGCATTGGTTGACCGTGCGCGTAATAGCGCCCTGCGTTCGGATGACCTCAGCGGTGGCACATTCACCATCACTAATCTCGGTATGTACGACATTGATGCTTTTACACCCATCATCAATTTGCCACAGTGTGCCATCCTCGGCGTGGGTCGGATTGTACCGAAGCAGGTGGTGATTGATGTTGAAGCCGAGCGTGTTGCCATCCGCCATATGATGTTCCTCAGCCTAACTTTTGATCATCGCTTGGTTGATGGCGCACCCGCCGCCCGTTTCTTGAAGCAGGTTAAACAATTTATCGAACAGCCGTATTTGTGGCTGGTTAATTAATGATCGGAGCATATGATGAAATTAGTAACATTCGTACATAATGGCAATACTCGCATTGGCGCGTTGGTAAGCAAGGACGGTCAAGACCGTGTAGTCGACTTTCAAAAGGCCGATCCCTCGCTCCCAACCGACATGATTACCTTTTTAGAAGGTGGCGCTGCAACCCTCGCTGCCGCCCAAAAGGCAGTTGATGGTGCTGCCGAAAGTTTGCCCCTCTCAACCGTGAAAATTCTGGCACCCATCCCGCGTCCCGGCAAAATTATTTGCATCGGCCTGAACTACAGCGACCACGCCGCCGAAACGGGTCAGCCCATTCCTAAATATCCGATTGTGTTCTCCAAGTACGCCAACACCGTCATCGCTACCGGCGAAGCCATTGTGCTGCCCCGCGTATCGAATGAAGTCGATTACGAAGCTGAACTCGGATTCGTTATCGGCAAAACCGCGCGTAACATCCCCGCTGCTCAGGCGCTCGACTATGTGGCTGGCTACATGCCCATCAACGATGTTAGCGCTCGCGACTATCAAACCCGCATCAGCCAATGGACGATGGGCAAAACCTTCGACACCTTCGCGCCGATGGGTCCCGCCTTGGTCACTAGCGACGAAGCAGGTGACTCAGGCAATTTGAAGATCAGCCTGACGATTAACGGCGAAGTGCTGCAAGACTCCAACACCAACCAACTGATATTCGGTATCCCGCAGTTGGTCGAAGCCCTAAGCGAAGTCATGACCCTTGAACCCGGTGATATTGTGTCGACCGGAACACCCCCCGGTGTCGGTATGGCGCGTAACCCCAAGCGTTACATGAAACCCGGTGATGTGGTTGACATCACCATTGAAAACTTGGGCACACTGAGCAATCCGGTCATCGCTGAGTAAAAGTTGAACGATTTCAGGGCAGGGGATGAGCGTGTAAATGAGTGAAAAGGTTGTGTTAGTCACTGATTACACATGGCCGACCACCGCAGTCGAGCAAGCCGTGCTGCAAAGTGCGAATGCTCGTCTGCTGCTGGCCGAGCGTGGCGATGAGGCCGAGCTGCTGAGTCTGGTCCCGCAGGCTGATGCCATCTTGACCTGCTTCAAGAAAGTGTCGCCAGCCGTCGTTCGCGCTGGCGAAAAGCTGCAAGTCATCGGTCGCTATGGCATCGGCGTGGACAACATCGCCGTTGAAGAGGCCACTCGCTTAGGTATCCCTGTCACCAATGTACCCAGTTACTGTTTGGATGAAGTGGCTGAACACGCCTTGGCGCTGCTGCTGGACTGCGCCCGTAATGTCAGCCACTACAATACCGCCATTCGTTCTGGAAATTGGTCGCTGAACGCTCAGCGGCCTTTATTTCGGGTAAATGGTAAAACCTTGGGCATTGTCGGCTTCGGCAAAATCGGGCAGGCGTTAGCGGCGAAAGCAGCCAGCCTTGGCCTAAAACTGATCGCCCACACCAATCATCCCGATGAAACCTTAGCTCGGCACTTGAATGTTGAATTTGTCACCCTTGACGAGCTGTTCACCCGCGCCGATTTCGTGAGTTTGCACATCCCCATGAACGCCTCCACTCAACAACTGGTCAGTGAAGAGCGTTTGCGTCGTATGAAGCCCACTGCCTTCCTCATTAATACCGCCCGTGGTGGGTTGGTCGATCATCAAGCGCTGCTCAAAGCTTTGCAGGAGCATTGGATCGCGGGTGCCGCTGTCGATGTGTTTGAATCCGAGCCTCTTGACGCGGCGCATCCCTTATTTGCGCTGCCAAACTTGATTGCCACGCCGCATGTCGCCTTTTACTCCGAGGAATCCCTCGCTGAATTGCAAACCAAAGCTGCCGCCAATGTGGCTGCCATCCTCACGGGCAAGCGCCCCGCCGCCCTCGTAAACCCGCAGGTGCTCGATCTACCTCGCTGGCAACATCTGTAATAGCATAACTGGCTATCGAAATGTGCCTGACAGGGTATGCGTTTTTGCTGGGTATGCCTATAAAACAAGCAGCAGCTTGATTTATTGTTGAAATGAGAAAGCATACACAATCGTGTATCGCCTTAAAGTCACTCAACAATAGGTGTCATTATGTTCGTGTATACCCCCACTGATCTCCAAACCAAAGCGATGGATATGTACGCTGTGTTCCTCAAAGCCTATGGCGAACGTCAGCTAAAGCCACCGCGCCGTGACCCCATGACCGAACTCATTATGACCATCCTTTCCCAGCGGACGACCAACGCCAACGAAAAATTAGCCTTCACCCGCATGTGGGAACATTATGGCTCGTGGGAAAAAATACGTGATGCCGATGTTGCAGAACTGACGGGCTTAATCGCTCCATCTAATTACCCAGAAGTCAAAGCGCCTCATATCAAAGCGACTTTAGCGCAAATTATCAGCGAACGCGGCGAGCCAAACATCGACTTTTTGGAAGCCCTTCCGGTCGAAGAAGGTTTACGCTGGCTGCGTTCGCTCCCCGGCGTGGGCATGAAAACCGCCTCGCTCGTGCTGCTGTTTAACTTCAGCAAACAGGTCATACCGGTCGATACCCACGTTCACCGTGTCAGCTTGCGAACGGGTTTGTTACCCGCCCGTACTAGCGCCGAAAAAGCCCATACGCTGCTGCTCAACATCTTGCCCACCGATCCGCATATTCTCTACAATTTCCACGTCACCTGTTTACGGCATGGGCAAAAGCTCTGTACATGGAACTTCCCCAAATGTTCCCAATGTCCGGTTACGCACCTCTGCAATTATTATCGCGATGTGTATTCACGCGCCTGATTTCATTCCGCAGCTTACGGTCAAAAATGGCGATCTGGCGTAAAATACGCTGAAATAGGTTTATGCGGTGACTGTTAGCTCAAGGAAATAGTCGATGATCCGTTCACGCCGTTTCGCTGCGCTTGCCGAACGTAATATTAATAAGGAAACTTTTGTCGAGCCGTGGCCCGAAGCCGGACTAATGGTTGCCGACAGTCCTTATGATCCTGTTGCCAGCTTGCGCCTCGAAAATGGGCAAGTGGTGGAAATGGATGGACGGCAGCGGGAAGAGTTTGACGCGCTGGACTTGTTTATCGCCGCTCATGCCCTGAATCTCGATGTGGCAGAGGAGGCGATGGCGATACCTCCTCAAGAGATTGCCCACATGCTGTCCGATATTAATATCCCTCGCCAACAAATATTGCGACTTGTAAGCGGTTGCACCCCTGCGCGGTTGGTCGAAATCGTGCGTCATATGAATGTTTTGGAAATGATGACTGGTATGGCGAAAATGCGTATTCGCCGTATCCCTGCCAATCAAGCCCATGTCACCAACTTTCGTGAACATCCCGCCTTGCTCGCCGCCGATGCTGCCGAAGCTGCTCTGCGTGGCTTTGCCGAGGTTGAAACTACCGTCCGTGTGGCACGCTTTGCCCCGCTTAACGCGCTGGCGATATTAGTTGGCACACAAACAGGTCGTGGTGGTGTACTAACCCAATGTTCCGTCGAGGAGTCACTTGGCCTTCGCTTGGCGATGAAGGGCTTAACCACCTATGCCGAAACCCTGTCGGTATACGGCACTGAACACACCTTTGTCGATGGTGATGATACCCCGTGGTCGAAAGCATTCTTAGCCTCTGCTTATGCCTCCCGTGGTGTCAAGATTCGTTTCACGTCCGGCACTGGCTCGGAAGCATTGATGGGACATGCCGAGCAGCGTTCCATGCTCTATCTCGAAGCTCGATGTTTGCTGGTCGTGCGTGGTGCAGGCAGTCAAGGTGTGCAAAATGGCTCAATCTCTTGCATCGCCCTGCCGGAATCGCTACCGGGTGGTGTTAGGGCAGTGCTAGCGGAAAATTTGTTGGCGGCGATGTTGGGTCTAGAAGTCGCTTCTGGTAATGATGCACTCGCCTCGCATTCCGAAATTCGCAAAACCGCTAAACTCATGCTTCAGTTCATCCCCGGTACCGATTTTATTTTCTCCGGCTACAGTGCCGTTCCCAAACGGGACAACCTGTTCGGCGGTGGCAATTTCGATGCCGACGATCTGGATGATTACAACGTGCTTCAGCGCGACATGCAAATTGATGGCGGCTTAAAACCCATTCGCGAAGATGAAGCCTTAGACATCCGTCGGCAGGCTGCGTTGGCGATACAGGCTGTGTATCAGGAACTTGGCTTCCCGCCCATAAGCGACGATGAGGTTGAAGCCGCCATCGTGGCGCATAGCAGCGACGACATGCCGCCCCGTGATATTGTCCCTGATCTCGCCGCCGCCGATACATTTCTGGCAGGTGATGTCGATTTTCTCGCGGTTGTTTCGGCGCTGCAAAAATCCGGCTTTGATGATGTCGCCCACAACATATTACAAATGGGGCGTGAACGGCTAGCGGGTGATTATTTGCAACCCGCCGCCATTTTTGACGATGATTTTCAGGTACACAGCGCCATCAACGATCCCAATAATTACAATGGCCCCGGTACGGGTTACCGTCCAGAAGGGCAGCGCTGGCAAGAGATGCAGAATTTACCACAGGTCAAACCTCCGCAGGCTTTTATTGACGCCAACACGCAAGCCCCTCTTGCACGCTTAGGTGAACTAGAACCCGCCAGTGTTGGAACTCATGCTGAAGTTGTGATTGCTGTCGGCCCCGCATTTGGTACCGCGCTTACGCACACCATCAATGGCTTATCGCATGAGGATGTACTTGAATCTATTTTGACCGGCATCGCTAGCGAAGGGATGCTTGCCCGTATTATCAAAGTCTATCACACCTCAGATTGCGGCGCGATTGGTTTCGTGGGTTCGCGCTTGAGCGGCAGTGGTATCGCTATTGGCCTCCAATCGCGCGGTACAGCCATCATCCATAAAAAAGGCCAGCAGCCGCTGCATAATCTGGAATTATTTTCACAGTCGCCGAGCTTGACGTTGGAAACATTTGAGAATATCGGACGCAATGCCGCACGCTATGCCAAAGGTGTACCGACAACGCCTGTTGCCGTCAAAATTGATAACGGCGCGCGTCTACGACTGATTGTGAAAACCACGCTGCTGCATCGCCGCGAAACCGATGAAGTCCGTGAACATCAACTGCCGACCGAACTCCGCTTCGACTGGGAACCAAATTTATGACCGACATCAAATACCCCCTCATGCAGAACGCCGCTGATGATCTGAAAGCTATGAGCGGTCGTCCATTGTCAGAAATTACGCTGGACGCCGTTTCTGATGGGCAGCTATCCTCTGAGGATATGCGTATCCATGCCGAAACGCTCCGCCTACAAGCAGAAGTTGCAGCGCAGTCTGGTTATACTCAGCTTGCTGCCAATTTGCGTCGCGCTGCCGAACTCACTGCTGTCCCCAATAAAGAAGTCCTCCAAATTTATGATTTGCTCCGTCCTCGCCGTGCTTCATATGCCCAATTGCTTGCTCTAGCTGAACACCTCGAACAAACCTATCAAGCCTCCGAAACCGGTGAGTTTGTCCGTGAAGCCGCCGAAGCGTACAAAGAACGCAATTTGTTGAAGTAACTGTCGTGTTTCGTTTGCATTCGAATACCGCCCTCAGCATTTCACTGACGGGGCGCATCAACCTTGCGCCCTTTTATGACTAACCCCAAAGTTAGAAAATTCGTACCTTGAATTGAGAACTTGTGTGCTATACTGACTGATAGTGGCGTCATTTGCTAAGTGGCAGAAGTTCGCACCAATAAGTGCTGAATTCACAGTGTAGAGATGAGGCACGCATCATCCGCGCCATCAGACCTTTGCACACACTTTGTTTTCGGGCAAACGTCTGTCATCAATCGGCTGCTTTCTACTATGCCATCTGTGCTTTTGTGACTTTGCATTTGACTGATGATTGGAGACTGATGACCATTTTGCATTCTCGGTGGCTTTCTCCCCTATAACCGCTGCGACGGCACCGACATTTGCGCCGTGGCGGACATTCGGGAGCATTCCGCCGAATGTCCGCCAATCCAGCGCCTCGCTCCCTCAAGCCCGCCGCCACAAAATGTCAATTCAGCGGATATACGCGAGCTTCCCGCCTGCCATTTCGGCGAGAAAATTGCAATTTCTGCACTTTTTGCCTAATTACTGAATCCATCGGACATCAGTTTGTCCCGACTCTGAACCCAAAAGAGTTGTTTCCTTCCCCCGCAGATATTTATCGAAAAATGCCCGTAGATATTTATCGACTGTCCTTAGGCCAACTTGCGGGTCAAAACCGTCGGGTACAAGAATAGGTGATAGCAGCGGGGTAATCGTAAAGGATAAATGACCACTGTTGGGTAATTCCAACCAATAAGCGTCAGCGCCCGCAATCTCGATCATTTTTGACCACTCGGCAATAGGTTCTGGGTATTGGTTGCTATCCGTTGAACTCATCAGCATCAGTGGGCGTACAGCCGGTTTGCTTGCGGCTTCACCATATAACCCCCCGTCCATATCGACTGCCGCTCCGCAGCGGGTATCAATACGGCAAACTTCCACTGCTGTTGCTCCACCAAACGAATGTCCAAATGAACCTATTCGGGTAAGGTCAAGTTTTCCTGAGAATACAGGGTCGCCTTGCTGCCATTTTTCGAGGGTATCGTAGACGAAACGCTGGTCAGCTATCCAAACAGGCATCACATGTTCATCCATCGATACCTTGTCCGGTTCATCGTTTGAGGAAATGCTAAATTTTGCCAAATCGTAATAGCGTGCTTCACCGTTCGGAAACACAGTAACAGCCGCTGCGTCGGTGTGGTCAATCGCGACTACTACATAACCCCAACTTGCCAGATCTTGCAAAGTTGGGCTGTTTTGCATCCGTAACCCAACCATACCGTGCGAAAAAACCAGTATGGGGAAGGGCATATTATTTATTGCTACAGGTGCGTTTTCACTGGCATCCACCATGAAGTATCGCATATGTTGCAGCCCTATACCGGGCAGCCCGAAGAGGTTTCCAATGCCGTTTGCCACCTCGTCAGGGTAATGCGTCAATGGTGCGGCTTCTCCCCTTTCGGCTGCTGGATACCATATCGAAACCATCAATTTTCGCCCACGTTCCTCATCCACCAGTTCACGGTCAATAATACCTACCGCATAAGGCCCCGTAGGCTTTGGTAGAGTAATCACGGGCAGCAGCCAGCCAGCGCCGATAACGCAGCCAATAATAATCATCGCACTCAAGATGCTGATAACTATACCCCGTGTGCGCTTAACCCTACTTTCACCGCGTAATACGATAGCTGTCCGGCTCACTAAAATAACTAGCGCAATAATGTACAGAGGTATCATCTGTATGCGCCAGCCTTCAACAATCAAGTGTAGTATACCCATCACCGTAGGCAGCACGGCTGATACGATCAACCAGTTATGTCGCCATCGCTGTGGTATAACTGGCATCAGCAGAACTGGAATAAACGAAAGTACGAAAAGCCATTCTAAAGGTCGCATCATCCAAAATCCTTTCAGTATCTTGACCGCCCCATCTTATCGAAGGCATGTCGCTAGACGGTCACAAAACTGTCGCAGAATTGTCGCACCTTAATGAACTGTGATCGGTAAATTATTTAATTTTGGATGTATTTGTAATGGGCAGCTTGATGATAAAACAGGTACCTTCACCACGAATACTAGTCACTTCCACCTGTCCATGCATCGTCTCAATGAATGATTTGACGAGCGCTAAACCCAAGCCGCTATCACCCTGTTCCGCATCATGGTAGTAACGTTCCCAAATATGAGGTAAATGCTCCAGTTGAATACCTTCGCCGGTATCGCGAACCTGAATTTCGACATACTGATCAGTTTCATCTGCTTGAATAAGTATGAGTCCCCCCGGTGGTGTATATCGCAAGCTGTTTTGGATCAGATTACGCAGCACTTGTTCCAATCGAACTTCATCAGCCGTTATGGTTGATATAGCAGCGGGCAATTTAGCGACGAGTTCAACTTTTTTCACTCGCCACATCGTCCCCGCTCCTGCTTCGACCACCTTATGAATCAGTCTCGTAACATCAACTGGAACTAATTGCATTGCGAGTTGGTCAACCTCGGCTTTCGATAAGGCAAAGAGGTCATCGATAAGTGTTTGTAAGAGTAAAATTTCCCGCTGGATTACCGCCAGATCATTCTGTGGCAGTATGACGCTGCTCTCAGTTTCTTGCTGTTGGTTTGCCGATTCAAGATAAGCCCTAACCGTTGCAATCGGTGTTCGTAATTCATGCGATACATTTGCCATCAACTCACGGCGTGAGTCAAGCAGTTTAGCTACTTTTTCACGCTCCTCTCGGAGTTCATGCATAGTTATATTCAGGTTCACGATCATCACATTGAAATCAGCTTGTAACTGTGCAATCTCATCCTGACCATTGACTACAATTTGCACGTCATAATTGCCGTCGCGTGCATTGTGGGTCGCGTCAACTAAAACGTCCAGTCGTTGTCGCAGTTTCCGCGCGAAGAAATAAGAGACGATGATTGATGCAGGGATGAGGGCAATGAGAATGAGTGTTGCTGCTAGAGTAGCTGCCCCAACCATAGGAAGCGATGCCTGTAGCCGATACAGCAACCATGCCAACAGATTGTCGGGGATTTGTGCCAACGGGTCTGTGTTGAAATTGGAAAAGAATAGGACGATGCTTAGAGTCAAAAGGATTGTGATCTGAAGCAGCGCTACTGATATGAATATACTTGATAGTAGCGACCATATGATCCTGCGTTGCCGCACCTTATTCCACCACACAAAGAGGGAAATTCCTGTGCGGAAAAACAGATAAGGGAAAACCATCAGCGCGATGAACAACCAATCATCCGTGTGGATGTTCATGAAGAAGTGGTTCGGGTATGTGCGCATCATAAACCAGACAAGCGGGTTAAAGAGCAGGATTGGAACAGTAATCGCAAGCAGATCAAACGCAATGCGTTCATGCCAATGCCCATCACGTATCCCTAAACGTAGGCTGTAGTACAACGCGCTGCATGGGTTAATGAAAAATACGAGTGATGTATTGATTATGCCATCCACATTAGTCTGGTAAACGAGGAGTGTAATCAATATGAGGAGTGAGAAAAGTGATAAGGTTTCGGTATAAGTGCGTAGTAGCGACGCGCTGATAAAAAATCGACGCCAATAGTGCTTTAGTCGGAACATTCGTGTTTCCAACGATAACCCACGCCCCATACCGCTTCGATGCAACCACCAGCGGCTTTCAGTTTTTTTCGCAATCGCAAAATGGTATTATCGACTGACCGATCACCTTCGACATACTGAACATTCCAGATGGTATCAACCAGATATGCACGGCTGAAAACGCGCCCACTATTACTAACGAGTAGGTAGAGCAGGGCAAACTCGGTTCGTGTAAGGTCAATTGGGTCGCTGTCAATGGTGACGAGATGTGATGCTGGTTCAATTTTCAGCGACTGAGCTTGCAATGCATTGTCAGAAGCACTTTGGTCTGCGATCAGGGTTTGTTCGATGATTTCACGGCGGCGCAGCATAGCGCGTACACGGGCAGCCAACTCCCGTATGCTGAATGGTTTGGTAAGGTAATCATCTGCGCCCATCTCAAGCCCTAATACGCGGTCAATTTCTCCGTCTCGTGCGGTGAGCATTAAGACCGATACATTGGAGTGTGACCGTAGTTGGCGTAGTACATCTAGCCCGTTCATTCCGGGTAGCATCCAGTCAAGGATGACGAGCGTGAAATCGCCATTTTTCTCAACTTCAATTGCTGCCTCGCCGTTTGTAACATGGGTGATGATGTAACCGCTTGCTTCGAGTTCGCGAGTAATGACTTGAGCGAGATCAATAGCATCTTCGATAAGTAAAATGTGATTTGCCTTGAATCTGTCAAATGGCTGATCGAATGACATAATGAATTCGCCCACCAAAGCTTTCCAACCCTACGATGCCCAAATCAGTATAATCTGACAAGAGCTATCGTTAAAGATGGTTTGGAATTTCTATAGGCGCTGTTTTGAAGAAAAGTTTACGAAGTCGAAATCAAATCGAGCTAGGCTTTGCGATTGGAATACGTACACAAAACTCGCTGCCTTCACCCAATTGGCTTTTCACGTCGATGTCGCCAGCATGACGTTCAAGAATGGTTTTGGTGATCGTTAAACCGAGACCGAATCCACCTCTTTGTGTTCCTCTTGCGCTATCAACACGGTAGAAACGCTCGAAGATATGCGGTAAATCGTCTCCCGAAATGCCAATACCATTGTCCTGTACATGGATAATAACCCGGTCTGCATTTTGTAATGTGTGGATCTTAATTTCACCCCCGCTGGGCGTGTAGCGGATTGCGTTGACCACCACGTTCGATAGGGCTAACGTGAGTTCCTCTTTGTTTGCAAGAATCTGTGGTAGATCCTTGCCGGGGTTAAAATGAAGTTGTGCCCCGCTTGTCCCCGCCAATACTTGATTACGTTCAATGACATAACCAATTAGCTCATTTATATCCAGTCCTAGCAAATCACCTAGCTCATCCTTTTCTAAGCGCAGGAGAGTTAGCATACTCTCAACCATCTCTGTTAAGCGTTCCGTCTGCTGCGCCAGTGCATCTAATCGAATTGTGTGTTCACCGGTCAATTCTTTTCGCAAAAGATACTGCGTGACTTTTAGCGAAGTCAATGGGGTACGCAGGTCATGCGACATATGACTAATAAATCGCTGTAAAAGATGTACGCGTTCCCGTTCGATACCCAACTCCAAGGACTGGTTTTCAATTTGTTTACGTTCGGTGATGTCATATAACATCATCAGATGTCCGACTAAATCACCACGGTGATTATGCAGCGGGTTCACTTGCGATTCATAGTATGACCCGGCTTCGCTCATCGCGATTTCAGTTTTAATTTCCATAGCCTCCCATAATTTCTCTGAAAAATGAAATTGAGGAGGAAAAATATCGATTGCTGGCTTTCCAATAACGTTCCTTTCGTAGCAGCCTAATAGTTGCTCCGCTGTTTGGTTCATACCCACAATTCGCTCTTTGAGGTCGATCAGGATGATTCCGCTTTTAACATTTTTGAAAATGAGATCATACGCGACCGGGACAATATCCATGAATTTGAACTGCGTCATTGCAAGCAGCATGATGACGCCTGAGAATGCCATTGAAAGGATGGTTGGGTCGAAACGCGAAAAGAAGTTAAGTCCGGCCATATGGATGGAGTAAACCAGCATCGGTAGCGCCGATGCCAATATCACCATCCAAGCCTGACCACGCAGTATCGCTTGAAATCGGATAATCGATTGCAGCAGCAGGAGCCAACTACCGATAAATATCAAATAGCTGTAACCCATCCACACCCAGAACCAAGAACCATATTCCGAAACCCTACCGATAATTAGTCCATTTTCATGTACAAATTCATATGAGTTGTAAAGAAGTTGATGGTGTTCAGCAAAGAGCGCTAGGCATAAAGTTACAACAGGGATAATCGCCAGCAGGGTTACTGTAAAGCGGTTTAGCAAGCGCCCCGGATTGCTATACTGGATAGCAAAAATCCCCCAAAAGAAAACGAGGCCTGTAGTACCAAGATAGATTACTCGGCCCATTACTAGCTTCCACACAGGTACCGTAAGCGCGATTTCTAAGCAAGATCCGATTGCATAAATCGCACAGAACAGCATTGTTATAGACCATGCTTTGGCACCCGGTGCCGACCGTAATGCCCAACTGCGGGCGGCTAGGAACAACAGTAATGAGACAACCAATAGATAAGCTGGGATAATAGGGGCGAACTGGAATAGCATTCGACTATGATCCTCCGACTCGGAATTTTCGAGTGCAGACGAGCCGTGTTACGATGAAGGTAAGATTATATTGGTTGTGAGCATTTCATTTTAATAGTTTATCACGTCTCTTCGCGTAGAATCCTTGACACCTTCTCTTGTGACCTATCTGAAATATTAACTTCTTAGCCAGTATTTTGGCGCGCCACTGATTTAGTGATGTCAATTATTGGAGCGCACACCAGCAGTGATTGCTGGCTGAACCAACTATCGTTGGGCTCTTGAGGAATTCCTATGGTCACACCTTCTCCCTCACTGAGCTTCCACCGTTTAGTGTGCTGCTGCCAAATGGACGTTGTGGATACATGAAGAAGTTAAACGGCATTTGCATCAAGATTTGTGAGATTATCGGCACGCGATCCTTTCACATTCCACCGAAAGTGATCCGTGATGAAGAAACGTATGCAGATTATCTCGAACGGCTGGAAAGGAATGAAAAGAGCCAGCGGCATACACACAGGAACCAGAGATGTTGACAGCAGGGATAACACAGCTAGAGATTGCTGCTGCATTGCCTTATCGGATCTGGCAGGCAATTTGCCGTCGGATTATTTTGTTACGTGGTCCGGGGTTTGTAATCTCGGAGTCTGGTTACCTTGAGGTGGTGAGACATACGAAGCATATCCGTCTCGTAAGCCTTCAGTTGTATGGACGATGGCCTTCCAAGCCGGAAGGAGTTTAGAACCACAATTACCCCAGAATATGTTGGTTCTGAAACTGGAGTCATACGTCATTTGTCCAAGAATATGAGCCGTTACTCCAAGACGCCCCTCCCTTAGTTGTTTACACTCGTAATTATGAAGCTAAACAGTTATGACCTTTCATCCAATACAATTTTGCGTGTGGATAATGCTCAAACCGTTGAACTCTATGCAGGAGTATTTCGCCAAGAGTATCGTGTCTTAACAACGTCTGCTTTAAGCAAAGGGGAACAACTTCTCGCTCACGAGAACCCTGACCTCATTGTTGTGGAACCCTCTATCGGGGGCGAACAGGGTTGGGCGTGGGTCAAAAGAATTAGTCAAACTTACTCTATACCCATAATTATTTGCAGCGCACTTGATGACCGAAAAATAGGGCTAGAAGTGGGAGTTAGCGCGTACTTAATCAAGCCTGTTTCACCTGCTACATTGTCTCAGACAATAGCCAGCCTTCTCAACAAATTTGTTTAAGTTATTTATGGATTTTAGACTAATGAATTTGCCAAAAGCGCTTGTACTTTCAAAGCAAAAGCACCCTCATGAACCTCGGCAATGGATTCGTGCCGAGACCCTTATTGCATGGTGCTTTATTTTGCCGAGTCTAATCGGCATCACCATTTTTGTATTCATTCCTGCCATACGCGGTCTGCTTCTCAGCTTCACGAACTCGGATTTACTCACGCGAGCCGATTATGTCGGTTTAGAGAATTACGAAAAGCTGATTAACGACCGGCAGTTCTGGTCTTCGCTGACCATCACGATCAGGTACGTCCTACTCAATATTCCGTTACAGACCGGTATTGCGCTAGCGTTGGCAGTGCTGCTGACGCGGTTGACGAAATCCAATACCATCAGGGGAATCATCTTCCTGCCATACTTGCTGCCGATGGTCATGGTTACCATGATCTGGCTGACCCTATTCGATTATGAATTCGGCCCGATCAATGGAATCCTTGCCGCACTGGGCTTGGAAAAGATCGGCTTTCTAAATCAGACAACCATCATCCCCTCACTCGCTTGGATCAACATCTGGCGGCATGTTGGTTATGTATCCCTGTTGTTCTTCGCGGGTTTGCAGACGATTCCAAAAGAATTATATGAAGCCTCGCTGATCGATGGTGCTAATGAGTGGCAGTCTTTCACGAAGATCACGCTACCTCTCCTGAGACCGGTGACAGTTTTCGTGTTGGTCACGTCACTCGTAGGGTCGTTTCAAGTGTGGGACAGTGTCGCGGTTGCTTCAAATCCATCAGGAGGCCCCGGTGGAGCCAGCCGCGTCATTTTC
>JAPUDW010000112.1 GCA_027492915.1 Bacteroidota bacterium
GGCCTTGCAACCGTGAACAAAAGTACATTGTTCACTTTCCAGAAGAACGTGCGATTTGGTCATATGGTAGCGGCTACGGTGGAAATGCTCTGCTCGGTAAAAAGTGCCTTGCATTGCGTATCGCTTCAACCATCGCTCGTGATGAAGGGTGGCTGGCCGAACACATGCTGATTATGGGTGTGGAATCACCCGAAGGCGAAAAGACCTATGTAGCTGCTGCCTTCCCGAGTGCCTGCGGTAAGACCAACTTTGCTATGTTGATCCCGCCCAAAGCGTTGGACGGATGGACGGTTACTACCATCGGCGACGACATCGCATGGATTAAACCCGGTGCGGATGGGCAGGTTTATGCCATCAATCCTGAAAGCGGTTATTTCGGTGTTGCACCGGGTACCTCCTACAATTCAAACCCGAATGCGATGGAGTCGTGCAAAGCCAACACCATTTTTACCAACGTCGCTCTAACACCTGATGGCGATGTGTGGTGGGAAGGTATGACCGATGTTGCGCCAGATCATCTTATCGACTGGACGGGTCAGGACTGGACACCAGATTGTGGCCGCAAAGCCGCACATCCGAATGCCCGCTTTACAGCACCCGCCTATCAAAATCCGGTGATTGATTCTGAGTGGGAAAACCCGCAGGGTGTCGCAATCAAAGCCTTTATTTTCGGCGGTCGGCGCAATAGTGTTGTGCCGTTGGTCTATCAAGCATTCAATTGGGCATTCGGCGTCTACCTTGCCGCCACAATGGGTTCCGAAATGACTGCCGCTGCCGCTGGTACAATCGGACAGGTACGTCGTGATCCGTTCGCGATGCTCCCATTCTGTGGCTACCACATGGCAAGCTACTTCAACCACTGGTTGCAGTTCGGTCGTGAAATATCGAATCCGCCGCGTATTTTCGGGGTCAACTGGTTCCGTAAAGACGAAAACGGCAAGTTTGTATGGCCCGGCTTTGGTGAGAACATGCGTGTACTAAAGTGGGTTGTTGAACGCGCACATGGTCATGCTGTTGCAGTTGAAAGCCCGCTTGGTTGGATGCCTCGATATGAGGACATTGATTGGACGGGATTGGATTTCAGCCGTGAACAGTTCAATAATGTGATGTCGGTAGACCGTGAGCAGTGGTTGCAAGAAGTCCTCTCGCACGAGGAACTGTTTATCAAGCTCTATGATCGTCTGCCGAAGGAACTGGTTGGTATTCGTGAGTTGCTGCTGTCCGGCCTGTGGCGCTCGCCACAGCACTGGGAAATTAGCCACGAATAGGGCAGTGTAGTGCCAACGTATCAAAATCAATAGCCAAACGTAGGGGTGGTCTCACAAGTCACCCCTTGTTTATGTTATAATCTTTCCGTGAAATATACCGAAATGGAGAAGAAGAGAATGGCTCGCAGTAAAGTTACAATTGTCGGCGCGGGTAACGTAGGCGCGACTTGCGCCCACTGGATCGCGACCCGTGAATTAGCAGATGTCGTCTTGGTGGATATTGTGAAGGGTGTTCCGCAAGGCAAGGCTCTGGATTTGCTGGAAGCCTCGCCTGTGATGAAATATGACCTGAGCATTATTGGTACAAATAGCTATGAAGAGACCGCAAACTCGGATGTAGTCGTTATTACCGCCGGTGTTCCCCGTAAGAAAGACCCTGTGACCGGCCAGTTCCCCAGCCGCGACGATTTGGTTCGCACCAACCAGAAAATCGTGGGTGATGTGACCAAAGAAGTCGTCAAATACTCACCGAATGCCGTGATTATTGTTGTCTCGAACCCGCTGGACGCGATGTGCCATGTTGTACTGAACGAAAGCGGTTTCCCTGCCGAGCGCGTTATTGGGCAGGCAGGCTCACTCGATACTGCTCGCTATAAGACATTTATCGCGCAAGAACTCGGTGTCAGCGTTCGAGACGTGCATGGCATGGTTTTGGGCGGTCATGGCGATACGATGGTTCCCCTGCCGCGTCATACCTCAGTAGCCGGTATCCCCGTTCGTGAACTCATGGCCGAAGATAAACTGCAAGAAATTATTAAGCGTGCGCGTAACGGCGGTGGCGAAATCGTTGGATTGATTGGTGTCAGCGCATGGTATGCACCGGCTGCCGGTACAGTTGAAATGGTTGAAGCCGTTATTCGTGACCAGAAACGTATTATCCCATCTGCAGTATTGTTAAATGGACAGTACGGTTATAATGGTTTATACATCGGTGTGCCAGCAATTTTGGGTGCGAACGGTGTCGAGAAAATCATTGAGATGGAACTGAATGTGGAAGAAAAAGGCATGTTGGATATTAGTGCCAAGGCCGTTCAGGATGTGGTGGGTGTTCTAGGTTACTAAACCCCTTAGCCTCATAAAGTCTATGCTCATGTTGGGGGCGAAAATATTCATTCGCCCCTTTTGTCAACTTGTCATGCACAGTGAAGAGGTGGTATGTCCCGAATCGTTGATCTGAATAGTGGTAGTGCAATGATTATCACCGATTTGCATGGGGCGTGGGATGCGTACCAACGACTGCGCGATCAATTCTTACAACTGCATAAAAAAGGCGATGTTAACCATATTGTCATTTGTGGAGACTTGATTCACAACGAAGGCATGGAAGAGGTTGATGCCAGCCTTGATATGCTGCTGGATGTGATGGCTTTGCAGGCGGACTTGGGCAAAGACAAAGTGACGATGCTGTTGGGTAATCATGAGCTGCCACATATTTACGGCCTTACTTTAGCCAAAGGCTCAGTCGAATTCACGCCTCGTTTCGAAAGCGCACTCACCCGCTTAGACCAGCGTTATAAACTCCCCATCAAACGTAAAGAAGTGCGTGCATTCTTGGCGAGTTTGCCTTTTTTCGCGCGGACAAAAGGTGGCGTACTCATCACCCATGCCGGTGCTGCTTCTGACGTTGCTTCGACTAAACATGTTGAACGTTTACTAAGTTTGGAACATGATGATCTGATCTCGTTGGCAGACCGCGAACTCAAGAAGTTTGATATTGGTAGTTTGCAGCGCGGATACTCGCATTTTACGGGCATTTCCTATGATGAACAGGCTAAGCACTACCTGTCAGTTAGTAGTTCAGAAGACCCCCGTTATAATGAACTACTTCGTGTATTGTTTTTAAGCGGCCAGAATACCGATTTCGATCTCATGTGGAACACCTTGTTTTCGCAAAATGAATTGGACGTTGGTGAGTCAGCTTACCTAAAAACGCTAAAGAATTTCCTCACATACTTTAGTGCAGTTAGCCCCAACGAACTAAGGGTGTTGGTTTCCGGTCACATTAGCGTGAAGGATGGTTACGCTGAAGTTGGTAAGCAGCAGTTGCGTATGGCAAGCTGCACTCACGCTTTCCCGCGTAAGACCGCCCGCTATTTGCTTTTAGACTGCGAGAAAACAATTAATACGTCCGAAGACCTCGTTCCCGGTCTCCGTTATGTATTTGAAGGTGGCGATACGTCCGGTCCTGTGCCGAGTGTCGTGGCTGTAAAGTCGGCCTGACCTTTTATAAACTCGTCTACTGGCATAGCCTTACGTCCAGCCAATTGAACACTGTTGAGCTTAAGTAACCCTTCACCCGTACCAACGGCTATGCTGCCTTGTACCTTAATCACTTTTCCCGCTTCGGCTGAACCTTCTATTGCACTACCATTGATAACTTTAAGCTGCTGACCCTTAAAACTGCTAAATGTTCCCGGCCACGGCGAGAATGCGCGGATCAGTCGCTCGATTACTACCGCCGGTTGTGCCCAGTCAATATTGCCTTCTTCTTTCTTCACCTGCGACGCAATTGTCACCCCCACTTCTGGCTGCGGTTGCGGTGTAATCAGCCCGTTGAGGTAATCTGGCAGCGTCTCCATCAGTAATTCAGCCCCTAGAACCGAAAGTTTATCATGCATCGATTCGCCCGTTTCCTCTGGTGAAATGGGGATTGAACGCATTTTTAACATCGGGCCAGTATCCAAACCCGCGTCCATTTTCATAATGGTCACGCCCGTTTCGGCATCGCCTGACCGTACAGCCGCTTGAATAGGCGCAGCACCTCGCCAACGCGGCAGCAGCGAAGCATGGACATTAATTGATCCGTGTTTAGGTATATCTAACACAGATTGAGGTAGAATTTGTCCGAAGGCTGCAACAACATAAACGTCCGGTTGCCATTGTATCTAGTCTGCCAGTGGGTCGGGGCGGAGCAGCTGTTGCGGGTGGGCGCCAGGCGGGGGGGGTGGCGCAGCGCTAATTGTTTAATAGGCGACATCTGTACTTGTTGTTTGCGCCCTGCGGGGCGGTCGGGTTGTGTTACCACCCCGATCACCGTATAAGTGTCGATCAGGCGTTGAAGTATCGGCACTGAAAAGTCGGGTGTTCCCATGAATACGATTGTGGTCATTGTGTAGCTCCGAAAACGTTGTTGTACTACCGATTGCGAAATGCTAAACTCTGCAATTGGAACAGAGACTCTAGAAATCTAATTTTACGCATTAGACCTTATTCTAATTGTTGGATGAACGTGTGTCTACATTATCGAAACGCTGGATCACCGCCACACCCGCACCACCTGATATTCTTGAACGCTATCCCAATATGGGGCCAATACTCGCTCAAGTTCTTTACAATCGCGGTTTCACCAATTCCGTAGAAGCCGAGCGCTTTGTGGACGCCAATGATGAACTGGCAAACCCGTTTCAGATGAAGGGAATTACGCAGGCAGTTGCTCGCATTCGGCAGGCCATTAAGCTGCGCGAACTTATAATCGTTTATGGTGATTTTGATGCGGATGGTGTGACTTCAACGACTTTGCTGACCCAAACACTTACCGCGTTAGGTGCTGTTGTTAAACCGTATATCCCCCATCGAGTCGATGAAGGTTATGGCCTCAATAGCGAAGCTTTGCTCAAACTAGCACGTAGTGGTGCAAAGCTAGTCATTACTGTTGACTGTGGCATCCGTTCGGTCGATGAAGTCGAAGATGGCAAAGCGGCTGGTCTTGACTTGATTGTGACCGATCACCATACCATCGGCCCTGAAATCCCCAAAGCGCTTGCTGTCATTAACCCGAAGCAAGATGATTGTAAATACCCCGAAGATATGTTGGCGGGCGTAGGGGTAGCCTTTCGTTTAGCGGATGCACTTCTGCGTGTCGCTAAACAAAATAAACAGCAAGTACCCTTAGAAGCGGATGAATTGCTCGATTTAGTGGCGATTGGCACGGTTGCCGACCTCGCGCCGATGAACCGAACTGAAAACCGTTCGTTGGTGCGGCATGGTTTAGCCGTCATCAATCGTGCTGTGCGTCCGGGTGTTCGTGCGCTTTTAGAGGTGTCAGGTGTCAAGCCCGGCACGGTGAATGCGATGAACATCGGCTTTTCGCTCGGTCCGCGCATTAATGCAGCGGGTCGGCTCGAAAGTGCGATGATTGCCTATCATCTTCTTTCCGCTACCGACTACGCTACCGCGCTTCGATTAGCGGAACAGTTGCAGTCCTTGAATGTCGAACGACAAACCTTAACGCGCGATGCGCAGGGCGAAGTGCGTGATTGGGTTGAAAGCCAGAACATCGATACGCCCCTGATCTTTGCAGAAGGTGATTTTCGGGCGGGCATCGTTGGTTTGGTCGCAGGTCGCTTGACCGAAGAATATTCTCGTCCCACGGTCATAATGGAAGTCGGCGAGACTGAAAGCCGTGCCTCCTGCCGTAGTATTCCCCAGTTCGACATCACCCACGCGCTCGATCAATGTGCCGATTTGCTCGTGCGTCATGGCGGTCATGCGCAGGCCGCAGGTTTCACTGTCCTAAATAGTAATATTCCTGCCCTCAAGTCCAAACTTATGAAGTTGGCTGAAGATATGCTGAGTGGGCAAGACCTCCGCCCGATCCTCGAAATTGATGTCGAAATTGAGCCTCGTCTCCTAACCGACTGGCTGGTATATGACTTGGAGCGTTTGGAACCAACGGGTTACCACAGCAGCGCACCTGTCTTTATGTCCTCGAACATGAAGGTCTTAGACTCACGCACGGTCGGTAAAGAAGGCCATCACCTCAAACTCAAGTTAGCGAGGGTAGGGCAGCCACCCTTGGATGCCATTGGCTTTAACCTCGGTGAATGGGTAGAAAATATGCCAGACCGTATTGATGTTGCTTACCAACTTGAAATGAACGAATGGAATGGCAACCGCACTTTGCAGCTTAATGTGCAAGATATTCGTCCCGCAGGCAGTGCAACATGACTTATAAAAGATGGTTTCTGGTTTTGCCGTTCGTTTTCCTATTGACTACCTTACCACTCTCAGCACAGGATGCTGCACCAGCGAACCCCTTTGGCGTGGTTGAAGGCTTCTGGTTGCCAGATACGGTCTGCGAGTTAGGCGCTGGTTGGGAACGTATTATCTTCGACTGGTCACAGCACCAACCGAACGGCCCAGACGATTGGTATACCCTCAATGTTGATGACCGTTGGCTAAAAGCAGCTCAAGATTGCAACCGCGAAGTCGTTGCTATTTTCAAGCATACCCCCGCGTGGGCGACTGATGGCGCACCCGGCCCCGGTGTGCCGCGTGGTTTATATCTACCGGTCGATGACCCGAATAACCTCTGGGCAAGCTTCCTTCGCCGAAGCGCAGAATATTATGAGCCGCGAGGAGTCAGTCGCTTTATTATTTGGAACGAGCCGGATATTACCCGCGATACCTATGGCTTCGAATATGAAGGTTCACTGGATGACTACTACCAGATGCTCAAGGTCGCCTATCTAGCCCTCAAGGAAGGGAACCCGAAGGCCGAAGTGTTGCTTGCTGGCACAACCTATTGGCATGACTTAAACGCGGGTAGGCGCTTGTATATTGACCGTCTTTTAGAGCGCATTGTCGCTGACCCCGAAGCGAGTGCGCATGATTATTACTTTGATATTGCCACCCTGCATATTTATTTCCGTACCGAAACGGTCTATGATATTGTTAGGCAAACGCGCCAATTGTTGGATAAATACGGCCTAACGAATAAGCGTATCTGGATTAACGAGATGAACGCTGGCCCAACCGATGACCCGCTCTGGCCGGTGGTGCGTCCGCAGTATCAAATAAATCTGGAGCAGCAGGCCGCCTTTATCATGCAAACCGCTGCGTTGGGGTTGGCAGGTGGCGCGGAACGCATCGCTGTTTATAAATTCTATGATTGGAATTTGCCATCCGGTGATGAAACCTTTGGCCTCTTGCGTGCTGATGGTTCTCGCCGTCCCGCTTTTGATACGTGGGCGACAGTAATCCAGCAGTTCGTGGGTGTTCAATCTGCATCACTCGCTCAAACCGGGCAGGTTACCGCAGTACAATTGGCACTTGCAGACGGCAGTGAATTGTATGTCGTGTGGGCAAACACGTCCGCAGATGGAAAATTGTCAGTGCAAACCAGCGACACCAATTTGGCGATTATGGATCAGTACGGACATAATCTCCCTGTCACTTTGGATGAGAATGAAGTAGCGCTCACCCTTACTGGCGCTCGCTGTGATAAACAAGACGGATGTGCGGTTGGTGGAAATGTGCAGCTTATACATGCGAAACAAGCTGCCCTCTATGAACAGACATCTGGTGGAATAGTTGAACTCAAGTTTGAATAGGGTAAAAAGAGGTAGTAATGTCATCTAACGGAGCAAGTACGCCGTCCAGCAATGGTTCGGCAGGTGTAAATGAACACGGCGAAATCCGCTTTTCCTACGGCGGTCAAGCCGTTATTGAAGGTGTTATGATGCGGGGCGCGCACAACGCGGCCATCGCTGTTCGTGATCCGGCAGGGCAAATCGTTGTCCACGAACAGCCCCTCAACGCCACTCTCTATCGGGGTCGTATTGCCAGAACACCGTTTGTTCGCGGTATCGTTGGCTTGTGGGATGCGCTCGGTTTAGGTACTCGCGCCCTGATGTGGGCAGCGGATGTGGCGCTTGGTGAAGACGAAGATGTGAACTTTAACGGCCCGATTGGTTGGGCAACCATCGCCTTTTCCTTGATTTTGGGCGTTGGACTGTTCTTCTTACTACCTACTGCTCTTGCTAGTGGTATAGGCCACCTGCTTGGCCTCTCGACCGATGGAACGGCTGAAGTTGGCCTCAACGCTTTTCTCATCAACCTGATCGAAGGCTTTGTCCAGCTAGGTTTACTCATTGGCTACATTTGGGTAATCGGTCGTATACCGGATGTCAAACGCCTATTCGGTTATCATGGTGCCGAGCACAAGACCATCAACGCCTACGAAGCCGGCGCGGAACTCACGCCCGAAATTGTCTCAAAGTACCCCATCGAACACCCCCGCTGCGGTACTGCCTTCTTGCTCACGGTCGTGTTCGTCAGCGTGTTTGTATTCTCGCTGCTCGGTCGTCCACCGTTCTTGCTGCTCATTCTGTCGCGCATCATCTTTATTCCGGTGATCGCCGGTATCGCCTATGAACTGCTGCGCTTCACCGCCCGTAACATCAATAACCCCATCATTCGCATTATCGTAAAGCCTAACTTGGCGCTGCAACACTTGACCACCCGCCAGCCCGACTTGCATATGATCGAAGTGGCGATTGTGTCGTTCAACCATGTTTTAGCGTCAGAAGGATTGCTCAAGCGCGAGGAATTGATAATACCTGAGCCGCGACCGGAAGCCGTTTCACCAACCCTTGCTGCGGCAGCGAAAAGCTAAACATTAGCTTTGCCAATATAATAATAAAAAACAGGAGATTTTTGTCTCCTGTTTTTATTTGGTGACAAGTCACCGATGTGTACCAAATTGAAGCGGTTGGTCATTATCGTCCGCCGCTGGCCTCAGCCCGCCTTTCTTGCCCATACCACATATAACGGATTGGCCTCGCGCGGATAACCATCATCTGTGTTCGTCTTTTGGGCGGTCAATTCTGCCCAATTGCTGGAAAGCTGGAAGTACTGTCCTACGAGTGCAATATGCTGCTCGTCATTCGTCGCCAGCCAGATTTCCACCGCCTTGGTCGGAAAACAGCGGTTAGAAAACGCCACCACGAATACACCATTTGGCTTCAGCACGCGGTTAACCTCAGCAAAAACCGGCACGGGGTCAGTCAGGTATTGAACCGATACTGCGCACGTCACTGCGTCAAAGAGATTGTTTTCATAGGGCAGGTTTGCCCTTTGGTTGAGGTTATGAACCACATAGGTGTCGAGTTGGGCATTATCCGCCATCTCCTCGGCATTCATCCCTAGGCCGACCACCTGTGTAGGCTTTAACCCTTCTGGATAATGCGACCGCCAACTGCTCATCAAATCTAAATAGACACCTCCCACGGGTAGTAAATCTTGGTACACCGAACCCAATGCGTCGATGGCATTCTCGTCAATATGCACCACTTTGCGCGGCGCACTATAAAAGAAACTGTCGTCACTCATATCCTGCCGCACAAAAAAGTCGGACGGAAAGCGATCATTGGTCATATTTCATCTCTCAATAAGCTCTGGTTACGTTGAATGGAGTGTAGACGACTCATTTGAGTGAGATGAGTAATCATGGCTTCTCAGTTGCCATCCGCTTGAGTTCGTATAGCTTGGTTAGCGCCTCCAACGGGCTGAGGTTATCGACTTCTAGCTTCCGTAGTGCTTCTAGGGCAGGGCTGCTTGGTTCACCAAACATCCGCAGTTGTCCCGCTTCCTCACGAGCCTTTTGTTTGGGTGATGCAGCTTGAGTCGGTGCCGTAGTCGGCAGCTTGAAGTCGCTGCTCTGCGATTCGAGATGGTGCAGCAGTTCGCGTGCGCGCTCCACCACCGGTCGCGGCATTCCCGCCAGTTGCGCCACATGTACACCGTAGCTGCGGTCAGCCCCGCCGGTAATAACCTTATGCAAGAAAACGATATTCTCGCCTTCCTCGCTCACCGCCACATTATAATTGCGTGTGCGTGGCAAGATGTTCGGCATCTCGGTGAGTTCGTGGTAATGGGTTGCGAAGAGCGTCCGGCAGTTCAAGCGCGGGTTATTGTGGATATGTTCAACCACCGCTCGCGCAATCGCTAAACCGTCATAAGTCGAGGTGCCGCGCCCAACCTCATCCAGAATAAGCAAGCTCCGGCGGCTGCTGCCAGAAAGTAACCGGGCTGTTTCCACCATCTCGACCATAAATGTACTTTGACCCGCATGGATTTCGTCCTGTGCGCCAATCCGCGCAAAGATGCGGTCAACCAGTCCAATCGTGGCCTCATCCGCCGGAACGAAACTGCCAATCTGCGCCAGCAACGTAATAATCGCCACCTGCCGTATATACGTCGATTTCCCCGACATATTGGGGCCGGTGATGATGTGGATGCGCGACATACTGTCGAAGTGCGTGTCGTTCGGCACGTATCGAACACCATCGTGCAGCAGCTTTTCCACCACCGGATGCCGCCCATCTTTCAGGATCAACAAATCGTCGTCCGTCAGGGTAGGGCGCACATAGCCTTCGCGTACCGCCACTTCTGCCAGCGAAAGCAGCGCGTCCAAATGGGCAACCGCCCGTGCCGTTTGCAGCAGTCGCGGTGCCGCTTGCGCGATGTTTTGGCACAGCGCTTCGAAGAGCTGTCGCTCAACCTTGAGGATTTCCTCTTCCGCGTTCAACACCAGCGTTTCGTACTCTTTGAGTTCCGGCGTAATGTAACGCTCGGCATTTACGAGTGTTTGCTTGCGAATGTAATCAGACGGTACTTTGTCGGTGTTCGCGTTGCTAACTTCAATGTAGTAACCAAACACTTTGTTAAACCCGACCTTTACACTTGCGATACCAGTGCGACGCCGTTCCTGCGGTTCAAGGTTAGCAATCCAATCGCGTGCATCTCGTGTCGCGTTCAGGATGTCATCCAACTCCTGCGCGTAACCGGGTCGTATCGAGCCAATCGTATTCAGCACGGCGGGAGGCTCGTCGCTAATTGCGCGGTTGATGTTATCGCTTACATCATCACAGGCGTGCATTGTCTTGATGAGTGATGCGAGTGACCGTGTTGGCTCAATCAACTTTTGAATATGTGGAACAATATCCAAACTTGCTTTCATGCCCAGCAAATCACGCGGGCCAGATCGTCCCACCAGCAAACGGTTAGTAAGGCGTTCAATGTCTGATATGCCTTTAAGTGCGGTGCGTAACTCGGCTCGCAGTACCTCATCTTTAGCAAGCGCTTCGACAGCATCCAGCCGTGCGTTCAGGCGCGTTATTTCCAGCAGCGGTTGGCTAATCCATGTGCGCAGCAGCCGCGCGCCCATCGCCGTAACCGTTCGGTCGAGCGTACTCAGTAAACTGCCTTCCACCTTCCGGCTGCGTATAGTCTCTGTGAGTTCGAGGTTGCGCCGTGTAAATGGGTCAAGCACCATAAAGCTGGCCGTCGAATAAGCTCGAATCGTCGTTAACTGCGCCAGCGAACTGCGCTGTGTATCGCGTACATATTGCAGCACCGCCCCCGCTGCCCGTACCGCCGCTGGCATTTCGCTTAATCCATAGCCATCTAATGTGCGTGTGCGGAAGTGCTGGGTCATGGCGGCTTCAGCATTTCCTTTTTCAAAGCGCCAATCAGGTACAGAACTCAGGTGAACCCCTTCGGGAAACGATACACCTCGTTCCACCCACGAGGCTGGCATAATCACCTCATGTGGCCCGATTCGTGCCAGTTCTTCTAATACCAGTACACCTGCATTCTCGCCTTCAAGCTGTGTCGTTGCGAATTCGCCAGTGGAAATGTCGACATAAGCCAGTCCTGCGCGTGTCCATTGGCCGCTGTCAGTATCGCCTACGGGAAGAATCGCCATTAAATAATTAGCTCGTGTCTCAACCAATAGTTCCGGCTCGATAACCGTACCGGGGGTAATGACTCGTGTGACTTCACGGTCAACAATCCCACGCCCGTCGGGTTCGCTCATCTGCTCGCAAACCGCGACGTGATAACCTTTTTCGATCAGCCGCGCCACATACCCTTCAAGCGCGTGGTGTGGCACACCCGCCATCGGCACACGTTCTTCTTTGCTCACGGGTCGCCCCGTCAGTACCAGATCAAGCTCGCGGGCAGCCGTTTCAGCATCCGCATCAAATGTCTCGTAAAAATCACCGAGGCGGAAAAATAGGATACAATCGGGATATTGTTTTTTAATATCGAGATATTGTTGGCGTAGCGGCGTAACACGCGCCATAAAATTTGTCCTAATTGTGGTTATGGTTGTCTGGATGAAATCTCACACTAAGTTTAACGAATCCTGAACATCCGTTCAACCGCAAACGCTTAGAATACTCGTTTGACTCTAAATCTTATAGCAGGAGCATTACTTCACATGTCCGAAGCGATCATTGCGGTGGATTTGGGGGGCACACGCATTCGTGCTGCTCGCCTCAACCAGAAACTTGAAATCGAATTGCGCGAAGAAACGCTGACCGAAGATGAAAAAGGGCTGGATGATACCATCGCACGCTTCAAAGCGATGGTGCGCAAAGTTTGGCCGACTGACGGAACGAAGGTCGCCGGCATCGGCGTTTCTGCCCCCGGCCCACTGAATCCGCTAACAGGCGTAATTGTCGCGCCTCCCAACTTAAAAGGGTGGCATAACGTCCCCCTCGGCGATATTCTCCACGAAGAATTTGATGTCCCTGTGTTTATTGGCAATGATGCCAATGTCGCTGGTCTAGCCGAAACCGTCATGGGTGCGGCACGCGGCTATCGTCATACCATCTTTATCACTGTCAGTACCGGTGTCGGCGGTGGCATCATCATTGACGGCAAGATGCTGCTCGGTAAGGTCGGTCTCGGTGCCGAAGCCGGACATATCATTGTTCAATCGCTGCCCAAAGCCAGCCGCTTGGAAGAGGAAGCCGCTGGCCCCGCACTCGCCCGTAAAGCCAAAGAACGCATCGAAGCCGGTAGGGACTCCAGCATTCGCGATGCCGTGAATGGCGACCTCAACCAGATCAGCGGTGCGACGGTTGGTAAGGCGGCTCAGGCTGGCGATCCCTTGGCGCTCGAAATTGTTCGTGAGGCAGGCTATTTCTTGGGTTTGGGCATGGTCAGTCTGCTCCACCTGTTTAACCCCGAAATTCTCGTATTTGGGGGTGGCGTCAGCAACAACTTGGGTGAGCTGCTCTGGTCGCCTATGCGTGATGCAATCCAAAAATATGCCATCGACTCATCCTACTGGCAAGACTTGCGCATCGAACGTGCTGCTCTCGGCGAAAACGTTAGCATCATCGGTGCTGCCGCATTGGTCGTTACACAGGGCGGCTTAACTGATGTCAACGAGGCGATTGTGCGCCTGAACGCGAACTGAAATTTAATTCGTAAGAAATGTAATAGAAATATCCGTAAATGCTATATTCACACTGCGGATAGTGCTACAATTTTGCCATGTTAATGTTACCTGACTTCCGAGTACGCCAACGCGATTTTTTGCTTGAAATTTCGCGTGCCATGACTGCCCAGCTTGACTTGGCTGAGGTGTTGCGCTTAGTGTTGCACGCCTCTACCGTCATGTTGGCGGGTAAGGTCGGTTTGGTCGCCCTGCGCGAACCCAACGACCACTATACAATTCACGCTACCCTCGGCGTTGAAGATGGTCACCGCGCCGAACTCAATCAACATTTGGAAGAAATGGTTGGCAGCAGCAATTGGGGCTACGACCGCGACTTCATCAACACCAAGCTCAACCAGATGGCGATTTCTTTGGATCGCACCCTGCGTCAATCGCTGTTCTTGCCGCTGGTCATTGCCGAGGAACCCGTTGGTTTGCTCATCATCTTCCGTTCCTACTGGGTGCAGCCCACCGAAAATGACCAGCAAATCCTGCAAAGTTTTGCCGATCAAGCCGCCATCGCGGTTCACAATGCGCAGCTCTACGCCAGTATAAGCCACGAACGTAAACAGCTTGGCGCTATTCTCGATTACAGTGCCGACGGTGTGATGATGCTCGATCCGCAGCTTCGCATCCTCGGCTTTAACCACGCCCTTGAACGCATGACCGCGTGGTCGGTGCAGGATGCGCTTGCCCAGTATCATGATTCGGTGATTACGTGGAAGCGCCTCGAACGCGGTGATTTACGTCAGGCACTTGATAGTGGCTGGCCTATTCGTGACAACAAAGACACGCCTCTTGAAACGCTCTATGTTGAAGGCGATCTATTGCGTCGTGATGGCATGACTCTCAGCGTCGGCATCACATATGCCCCTTTGCTGGCTGATGACGGTACGCTGCTGAATATCGTCGCCAATGTGCGCGATATTACCAACTTCCGCCGTGCGCAGGAGATGCAGAATGTATTTATCTCCACCGTGTCGCATGAACTAAAAACGCCGGTCGCGCTCATTAAAGGTTATGCTGGAACCCTTCGCCGTGAAGATGCCGTTTGGGACCCACAGGTGATTCGCGACAGCTTGGAAGTGATCGAAGATGAAGCCGACCGCTTGACCGCCCTTATCGAGAATTTACTCGCCGCCAGCAAGCTTCAAGCCGAACGAATGCGCCTCGACCTCGGTGAAGTCCGCATGGATCAACTTGCGGCGCAGGTTGTCGAACGCTTCAAAACCCAAACCACGAAGCATAAGTTTGTGTTGCATTTCCCGAAGGATTTTCCTGCCTTGAATGGCGATGAAGTTCGTTTGCGGCAGGTGTTGGATAACCTTGTCAGCAACGCTATCAAGTATTCGCCCGACGGTGGTACAATCACCCTTGGGGGTGAAGTTGACGACCGCTATGCAACCATTTTTGTGCGCGATCAAGGTGAGGGTATACCCGAAGTCGATCAAGAACGTGTTTTTGAACGCTTCTATCGGGTAGATGGACCACTCAGCAAGAAAACCAAGGGCACCGGTCTTGGCCTTTACCTTGCGAAAGCCGTTGTAGAAGCACATGGCGGCAATATTCGTGTAAAAAGCAAACTCGGTAGTGGTTCAACCTTTTACTTTACCATCCCGCTATAATCAAATAGCTTCTCTGGAGTTCTGATGCCTAAAACCATTCAAACCACAATACAATGTATTCAATGTCGCCAGCCTATTCGCGCGACCATTCAAAGCCTGATTGACCCCGCTGAAAATCCACAGGCAAAGATTGCGCTGCTCGGCGGTAACATAAACATGGTGCAGTGCCCGAATTGCGGCACCCCCAACAGTGTGCTCGCACCCATTATGTACCACGATGCCTCCAAAGAATTGCTACTGTCCTACGTACCGATGGAACTCGGTTTGTCGAAAGACGCACAGGAAAGAGCCATTGGCGAGCTAATGCGTGAAGTCACCGCCAGTTTGCCGCAGGGCGCGTTCAAAGCCTATCTCTTGCAGCCGCGTCAGGCACTTACCATGCAAGGCTTGATCGAACAGGTGTTGCAAGCTGACGGCGTAACCCCCGAAATGATGAAAGATCAGCGTGACCGTGTAAAGTTGGTCGAAACCTTCATGCAGTCCCCGCCCGATTTGCTCCCGCAGCTTGTCCAGCAGCACGACGACAAAATCGACGCACAGTTTATCCAAACCATGACCCTCGTCATTCAGCAGTTGTTGGGCGAAGGTCGCGAACAGGTTGCCGAACAGGTGGCCTACATACAGAACCAGATTGTCGAACTCTCTACCTTCGGTCAGCAGTTGATGGAGCAGAATCAGGCACAGGAAGCCGTGATTGCCGAAGTTGCCGATCAGGTAAACGCTTTAGGCCCCGATGCCAAGCGCGCCGATTTCCTCCAAATCGCGATTGGCTTTATGGGCGACGAGCAGCGTTTGCAAGCACTCGTTGGGCTGATCCGCCCTGTGTTCGACTACGCCTTCTTCGAAGAAATGACGGCCTATATCGGCAAAGCACCTGCCGATGACCGTGCTGACCTCGAAAAACTGCGCGACCAGCTTGCCCAACTCACCGCCATGATCGATCAACAGGCACAGGCCGCGTTGCAAGAAGCCGTTGGCTTACTGCGTGTCATCATCTCCAGCCCCAACCCCGATGAAGTCATTCAGGCTAACTTGCCGATGATCGACAACACTTTCTTGCAGGTGTTGTCTGCCAACATTCAGGAAGTCACCCGTCGCGGCGATATTAACGCCAGCGCCAAACTGAAGGACATCTATAACCGCATTGTTGCCGCCCTTCAAGCCAGTATGCCGCCGGAGTTGCAGTTCATTAACCAACTTTTGAACGCACCTAACGAAGATGAAGTGCGTACCATGATTGCTGAACATGCCGGTGAATTTGGCCCATCGCTCCTCGGCGCAATTGATGCTGTCGAACAGCAGCTAGCAGGGCAGGGTGATCCCGCCGTGATGCAGCGCTTCGAATTCGTCCGCCGTGAGGCCACTCAAGCCCTCGCCTAAATCCGCCTTCACAATCTATTGACGAATGTAAGGGAGCATCTGTGGATGCTCCTTTTTTATTCCCATAATTCCTTTCCTGATCGCTTACCCTAACAAATCATGTCGCTTCTCCCTCTGTATTTTCTTGGCGTGCTTGGCGACATGATTTTCCGTTTGTACTTTGGAGGTTCAAATCTTTCCTCTTTGTTAAAAATGATTTTCTGGTTCTGTTCCCGCCGTTTACCCCACGCTCAACCTACGTCTTTGAACCTGTTTAGAGTATTTTGAACACGAATAGCGAGAACCCCTACTAGCATTGGCTCACATTTGGTACAATCTGCGCACTGAAATCTTGTTTAACACATAGCGCGTGTGATAACGCGGTTCAGTATTGTGCACTTGTTTTTAATTGGAGAAGATGACTAATGCAACGATTTTCACGCTATTTTGTAGGGGCAACCAGCGTGCTGCTGATGGCACTGGTAGTGTTGCTACTTTCGCTCCCAACGAATGCGGTTACACTGGCGCAAGCCGCGCCCACCGCGACACCGAATGATCCGATTTGGCGCGGTTTCTCGGCTTCACGAGATGCAATCCAAGAAGCGCGTAATGTCGATTTGACATTGGTCAGCAAATGGGAATTCGAAGAAAGTGAATGGAAAGACGGTGGTATCGATGGCTGTGTTGACCTCGTTGACATAACCACCTATCGCCCCATCTACTTTGGTTGGACGTATACCTTCACCAGTATGCGAGGTCAGGTTTTCCAGACCCGCATCAGCTTCGACCTCAAAGAAGTCGCTGTCTGCGATAAAATTGTTACTGCCGATGCGCCCGCGCCTGTCGCTGGTGCAACCATCGACCCCAATCTCCCGCCGCCGGTTGCTGGTTCGGCTGCCATTGGTGGCTTTGAACTCGGCGGTCAGGTACTCGACATGAGCCTCAATACCTTCGGCCTGATGAACCGCGCGGGTATGCGTTGGGTCAAGCAGCAGGTACACTACGCTCCCGGCGAAAACGGTAGCAAGGTTGCTGGTCTGGTCAATGTCGCCCATTCCAATGGCTTCAAGATTTTGTTGAGCGTTAAGGGCGAAAAGGCCGATCTCGGTGCAAACTTTGACGGTTACTTGGCTGGCTACGCTGGCTTCCTCGGTCAAGCTGCTGCCGCTGGCGCAGATGCCATCGAAGTATGGAATGAACCGAACATTGACCGTGAATGGCCTGCGGGTCAGGTCAACGGTGGTACCTATACCAAGATGCTCGCTGCCTCCTTCAACGCCATCAAGTCCAGCAATGGCAACACCATCGTAATCAGTGGCGCCCCCGCACCGACTGGCTTCTTTGGCACAGCCGGTTGTACCGCACAGGGCTGCAACGATGATACCTTTATGCAGCAGATGGCGCAGGCTGGCGCAGGCAATTACATGGATTGCATCGGTTTGCATTATAACGAAGGTGTTATTCCCCCCGGTCAGGCCAGCGGTGACCCGCGTGGTGGCTACCCGACTTACTATTTCGGCTCCATGTTAGCCCGTGGTTACAACCTGTTCGGCGGCAAGCCTGCTTGCTTCACAGAACTGGGCTACCTGTCGCCAGAAGGGTTTAGTCAGGCACTACCCGCCAACTTCGCATGGGGTCAAAACACCTCTTCGGCGCAGCAGGCTACATGGCTCTCACAGGCCGCGACTTTATCTGCCCAGAGTGGTCATGTTCGCCTCCTCATCGTTTTCAATGTTGACTTCCCGTACTTCACCGCCGACGATCCGCAGGGTGGTTACGCCATGCTTCGCCCCGGTGGCGGTTGCCCGTCGTGCGATGCCCTCGGCGCGGTAATGAAGAAATAACCGCACCCTTCAGCTAACAATACAAAAGGCGTTCATACTCTTGAACGCCTTTTTATTGCCTATTTCAGTCGTGTTCGCCATTTTTGGACGATCTACAGCGATAAACTTTCTTATAAGATTCGGTTGGTACCAGCAAATCAATGGCTTGGTATTTTCTAAAGACTAATAACTATCGACTATAGACTTTGTGTTTATTTTCGGTTAAACCGACAAACGGTTTACTAACCATCTACCAACCCACTTAACAATCCTGCTCTCTTAAAAGGGTTAACGCCTGCGCCCCTTAAAAGCTGCCAAATGGTCTTCCAAATGGTCACCCTAAACACCTGCATAGCGGCTATGCTATTCAACAGGGCTGGATGTAGGGGGTTGTCAGCGCCATGACATACTCACAATGCAATTTAACAACCTATCCCCCAACTTTTCGCGCCGCTTTTGCCGCCTGTGCTGCATATTCCGCATCTTGTGCATTGGACTAATGACTGATAACTGTTTTGCAGCAAACGTTTCAGCAGCAGCCCTATACCTAATTTTGCAGCAAGTTCAGCCGAGCAATTCGCCGAATAGCCTTGTTCAGGAGTGAAGTTTCTGAATCATTTCAATTGAGTGGAGCTAAAGCCAATCGCTAAGTGATTTATCGAAAATGTTTCGCTTTAAATCTTGGCGGTTTAATCTATTGCTAATTCTTTCTGATAATCTATTTAAAGCTGAATTGGCACCATGCCGCCGCCGCCATAAAATTCTCAGTAGCTAACGAGGACTATACGATTGTAAACTGTGCTTTTTACCCGAAGCGTCAACCAATTGCACATCCAAAAGCTGCGCCCTTGCGTTGATGCTTGCGTCCGCCTTGATGGTGATGACCACCGATTGAAGTACAAATGAAGCCGAAGTAATGTCAATGGGTTCTGCCCGTAAGCCGGTCATCATATAATAGTCGTTGATACCCGCTTCGAGATCTGGCACACCAATGGTAAGTCCCGTTACGCCGATTGTGCCGTTAGCTTGGCTGGTCACACTCGCCTCGTCGGGAACCCGCAGTACCCTCGGCGTTTCATCTTGAATAAAGAAGGGTGTCATCGTGCTGTCGTCGAGTGCAGCCGTCCGCCAGCGGAGTTGCTTCCCATCAGGCCGTGCTCGTCCGTTAGGGTTGCTGAGCGTCACCCCGAGGCCGCGCGCCTGCATCGCTGCCACGTCGGCTTCTAATCCCTCGGAGAGAAGGGCATAACCACCCAAACCTTCGCTTTGAGTGAGTAAGAACAGAAAACTAGTATGGTCGTTTGGATCAATATCGTTGAGCAAGGCAGGCGATGTCGGTGCGAGCAGTTCGAGATAACTGCCGTCGGCAAATACAATCAGTGCGTTATGGGTTTTCCCACCGGCATGTTCGCCGCCGAAAAACGCATTAAAACCCTGTGCTTGGTAATGCACTATTGCTTGCTGGAGATCATGTGCCAGAATAATCGCGTGGTCGAAATGTAAGCTCATGTCAGTCCTTAAAGAGATGTTCGTACACGCCATAATTCAGGGAAAAGCTCGGTATCCAAAACTTGTGTCAGGTAACCGACACCCGATGTTCCGCCCGTACCGCGTTTAAACCCGATGATGCGTTTTACGGTTGTCATATGTCGGAATCGCCATTGGCGAAAGCTGTCTTCTAGGTCGACCAATTCTTCAGCGAGTTCATAAAAATTCCAGCTAACTTCCGGATTCCGGTAAACTTCCAGCCACGCCGTCTCCACCGACTCGTTGTACTGATAGGGTTGTGTCCAGTCGCGGTTAAGGATTGCTTCGTCAATCGTGTAACCATGCCGCGCCAAGAGCCGCAGCGTTTCATCGTAGAGTGATGGCTTTTCCAGTTCTGCTTGTAAGATCGCCATCAGGTCTGGGTGGTGGCGATGTGGACGTATCATGACTTCGTTTTTGTTACCCAAAATGAACTCAATCATACGATATTGGTACGATTGAAATCCGGATGATTGGCGCAAAAACGGACGAAAGCTGCTGTACTCGCTCGGTGTAAGCGTCGAAAGCACATCCCAGGCACTCACAAGTTGCTCCATAATCCGCGACACTCGCGCCATCATCTTGAACGCCGAAGACAGATCATCTTGCTTGAGGCGTTCACGCGCGGCATTGAGTTCATGCAGCATCAGCTTGATCCACAATTCACTGGTTTGGTGCTGAATGATAAACAGCATCTCATTGTGGTCTGCTGAAAGGGGATTCTGGGCATTCAGAATGTGGTCGAGCGATAAATAATCGCCGTAGCTCATATCATCCGCGAAATCGAGCTTTGCCCCGTTGGGATTGACATCGGCTGCCATGTTGTTAATCTCCTGTGAGCGCTAATGGTTCTTGCTCAAGACCGCATTCCCGTAAGCGCTGGTAATACTTGTTGAGTACCGGATGCCCGTGATCGTTAAAATGCCCCTTCACCTGTGTATCATCAATTTGGGCAGATGAATGGGGTGTCTTTAGGTCACTGGCAAATCGACGTAATTTACGTC
>JAPUDW010000113.1 GCA_027492915.1 Bacteroidota bacterium
CAAACAAGCACCAACCGCCACCAAAATGTGCGTGCGTAAACCGGCTGGCTGGCCGCGTGCTTCCCGATCCCAACCGATAATCGTGCTGAGAAAGGCCGCCAACACAATTTCGAGGATAACTTGTGCTTGTGCTTCGAGGGTCATTTTAACGTTAATCCGCTGCGTAAAAATAACTTTAAGATTACATTATGGAGATGATTGTGGGATTAAGAAATCGGGGCATACATGATGCCCCGATGATCGAAAAGTAAACAGATCGAGGAACTATTTCGCGCGTTCGATATTCTGGCGCAGCGCACCTAGCTGGGTGATGTGCGCACGTAAGGCGGACTGCTGGGCAGCATACCGCTGTGACAACACTTCAAGGCGGCTGTAGATGGGAATAAGCACCTGTTTGCCGTACTGACTGAGACGAGTGCGTTCTTTTTGTGTCAATTCATCCAGCGATGACTGATACGACTTCTGCAAGTCATCAATACGTTTGTGCAAATCGCGCTTAGTATCGTTGATTACACCCCGATAGTAACGGAAAGCATAGTAGCCACCGCCTAGCAGCACGGGCGCACCGACAATGAAGGCGGGAAGAACCAACGGGAAGGCACTGCCGATAATCCCGCCAGTGGGAGCAATCGCCAGTAAAACAAGAAGTAGCCCGCCAATGCTGGCAAGAACGCTGGTTGTGAAGCCCGCGCTGTTGGTTTCGAAAATATCTTGCATCTCAGCAACCAGTTTGCCGGTAGAGTAGGTTTTTAACTCCGACTCAGCGATACGGATAGCATCCTGCAACGATTCGCGTTGTTCAGCATACACACCTGAATCAAGTCCAGCAACTTCCTGCTCCATCAGTTCGCGCAGTTGGTTCAAGCGGTCGATCACACTACGCCAGTACAGGCGACTACTATCCACTACCGCATTAATGTAGCCATTGGTCGCGTCATTGATGTCCCGCAGTGCTCGTCCGATCACAACCTCTTGGAATTCGGTTTGCAGCACTTCACGCTTGGGTGTGCGCCCAATCTTCCGGAACGACAAGTTGGTGTCGATAAAGTTCATACCGCGCTGGCGCATCCCCTCGAACACCGAGTCCATCTCGGCACGGGCGGCTTTGAGCTGCCCTTCCAAGCCCATCGACTGCTGTTCGAGTTCCTTCTGGACTTCGCGCACTTTGGTCGTATCAACATTGACCAAATCAGACTTACGCTGAATACCATTCTGTGCGGTTGTGACCAAATGCGTCGCCATATCCAACTGAGCCAGCAGCTTTTGCTGGGCAGGCGGTGCCTCGTTCAGCACGCCGCGCAGGTGCGCCCGTACCGCGTCAATGCCACCGGGATCACCAACCACATTTCCGTTCGCTTTGGCGTTCAGCGCTTCACGGGCGGAAACCATAAACATCAGTGGGCGCATATCCAGCAATTCTGATGCCTGCTGCTCGATAAAGCGCCGCACTTCGACCTGTTCTTTCGGTTGGAGCAAATCAATCTGGTTAATGACTAACACAATCTTCTTGCCGTAGTTTTTCGCCAATTCGAGGTACATACGCTCTGTTTCGGCGAAGGCGCGTTTGGCAGAAATCAAGAAGATGATCAGGTCGCTGCGATGCAAAAAGGACTTTGCTGTGGATTCATGCTTTTGGAACACCGAGCCGGTACCGGGGGTGTCCACCAACGCCACACCCGGCGCTCCCGTGTTCGGGTGCGACCAAACGCGGATGCCGTCCTCGCGCATCGTCGGCTTGCGGTCGAGGTCGCCGTAATGAATCAGTTCAATCGCCTCGGTAGTTGGGGTAATGCCCGTTGGTAAAAGGGTGTCGCCCAACAGGGAGTTGATGAACGACGATTTACCCGCGTTAAACTCGCCAATAATGACGACAAGGAAAAACATGTCGCGCAAGTCGTTCGCCACATCCAAAAGGCGCTGGCGGTCTTCCTGCGCTGCGTCGCCCATTTCAGCCAGTGTCGAGCCAATATCCGTCAGCAGGCGAATTTCTTCTTCGCGCAGTGCTGCTAGTGTTCCGTCCAAGGTATTCGACATAATACGTGTGTCAGACCTTTCTATCCGAGAATGCCTTTTTTGCCCATCTTGGCGAGTGCAGCTTCGATACTGACAATCTCTTGATCGGCAGCCTGCAATTTGGAAAGCTGCTCGGTATGAATTTGGGTTTGTGCGCTGATAAGCCGTGTTAGGGGTTGTACTGCGTCGCCGCGTAAGCGCATACCGTAGTCGATTTGCTTATCGGCAGCTTTGGAAAGCACTTCGATATAACGACCGCGCAGCTTCAAAATGCGGTTGGTAAATCCGGTTTGCAGCAAGCGACCACGCAGCGGCATAAACAACAGCGCGATAACACCCAAGCCGAGCAGGAGCAGCAGCACTAAAATTTTAGACTGAGCATCATCAAACGTCGAACTAAGCGCCACAATGCCGAAGATCACCAGTAAAATTTCAAATACGGCAAGGTACAGCATTGAGTTCCGCAGCGTTTGCTCTAACCGTCCGGTCTCATCCTTACGGGCTTCATCTTCAATGTCTTCGAGGGCGGGGCGTATTTCCTGCAATGTCGCACGGTCATACTTCACCGGCGCTTGAATGTTGCCAATAACCTTGCTGCTAATCGCACTTGGCAGCGCTTCAATTTCTTTCCGCGCGTACTTCACAAGGTCATCAATATCCTGAATATCCTTACCTTCCAACCGCGGCGGTAATTTATCCGCTGATGAAGGCAGTTCACGTACCGGATCAAACGCTTTGTGCTGTTCAAACGCCACGTTGGTATATGAACCACCGCGCCGGAAAATCCGCGAAAGGCCAGTCAGTTCGAGGATGCCGCCCCACAATGAGCGAAAAGCGTTGTTGAAACGGAAAGTATCATGAATCGCTGCACTACCACGCTCGGCAATCGCGTCAAATAGCGCAGTAATTTCCGTATTGATGTCTCGAACCGCTTTATCTTGGTCGCGCTTCTGGGCAGCAAGTTGCAGTTCGATATTGGCGGTAATGCCCTGATACTGGTCGAGCGCCGACTGGTTGGTACGCACGGCGGCTAACGCAGCCTGATTGACGTTCTTGGCAATTTGCAGCGGCGTTTGCAGCTTTTGCCGCAGCCGCGCAACATCGTTCAGTTGGTCATCAAGATATTCTTCAATGCGGCTCAACCCGCTGGACTTCCACGCCAATTTATCTAACTCGTCATTATGCCGTGCCGCCTGCCCTTGCTTACCGGAAACAATCCACACATCCGGCTTAAAGCCCAAACGCTGCTGGCTTTGATCCATCACATAATCGCGCACGGTCTCAGTTTCTTCCGGCGAGAGCAAATCCGCCTGATTGATGACCAGAATAACCTTCTTGCCATATTCTTTTAGCTGTTGAATATAACCGAGGTTGCTAGCGGTCATCGCCTGAGTCGCCAACATCACCACCAACACCACATCAGCACGGTGCAAGAATTGGCGGGTCGTTTGTTCGTGCTTCTGGAAAATGGATTCGAGGCCGGGGGTATCAACAAGGCTCACTTTTTGCAGCAATGGTGCGGGGAATAACAGCGTGTCTGCCCCATCCGCGCCGCTCAACCGTTGGCTTTGCTCACCCCACCGCAAAATAGTGATTTTATCAGTGGTGGGAACCGGGCCAATTGGCAGCAAATCGGGATCGCCCAGCAGGGCATTAATCATGCTCGACTTGCCGGAATTAAACGGCCCAACAAGGACAATCAGAAATGGATGATCAGCATGAAACAATGCGTCGCGCATTTGTCCCAATCGTTCCTCGCCCAAATTGTCCACCTTGGGCAAGACATCCAACATACCGGTGATCAGATCGTGTTCGCGGCGACGGATCGATTCATATTCAGTCGCCAATTTGGTTTCGACATTTACCAGTGCCAAGTAGCTTTTCCCTATTCCTAAATTACAAGCCGACATGCACTTTGTTTGATATACTACGGTACATCTACTCACGATAGATGAGTGTACCCCGCTATAGCAAACAACACTATAGCATATCACGATCAGAAAAATATAGGACAACCTTACCGAAAAACACTGAACTGGATGATACCTGTATGGATGCCTTGCAACAAAAACAACACCAACTTGATCTCATTACGCGGCTCGATCAGGTTCGCGATGAACTCAGTGACGATGGCGACCCCAAAAGTATGTTCGATGCATTCGTGGTGCTGCTCAAGGACTGGTTTCATTGTACAGCGGCGGCAATTACCCTTGTCGCAGAAACCAGCGACGACATCGAACTCGTCTCCGCCGTTGGAATGCCAGCTTCGATAGCGGCAGAGATGTGCCAAACAATCCTCGCCCAAAACACCAGCAAACTTTTAGCCACCGAGCCTTGGGCCAATACGATTGGCATTCAGATCATTTTGGACGATTATCCGTTAGGAGCGCTGATTCTCGCGCGTGAAAATCCACCCTTCGACGAGAATGACATGGCTGAAATCGAGTTAGTGGAAAGCCAACTTGACTCGGCAGTCATGCAAGCGCGTATGACATGGAAGCTGGCGCAGCGCAACCGCGAACTAGAAGCCATCTACGAGATCGACCGCCTGCGCGATAAAACCGCCAACGAAGCCGAACTGATGCGTGATTTCACCTCGGTAGCGAACAGTTACTTTAGCGCTGACTTTTGCCTCATCCTGCTCACCCCCGCAAGCAGTGACAATCTACTAGTCTACAGCATCATTGATAAACACGGCCTATCCCCTGCTGCCTTGAAAGAAATCCAGCAAAAGGCCGAAACAATCGCTATCCCACAGGTTATCACCACGCCTCAGAAAGTAACGGGCTTAACCCTGCTCGCTGCCCCCTTTATGGTAGCTGGGACACGCCTTGGTGCGGTTGTCGTTGGGCGTAATCAACCCTTCAGTTTGGGCGACCACCGACTGCTCCACGCCATGATGTCACAGATGGATTCTGCGGTCGTTTATGTGCGTGTGCTTCAACAGCTTACCCAGCGCAAACGCGAACTGTAAATCATTTACAAACTCGACCGCATCCGCGATCAGGAAAAAGATCTCGACACAATGCTCCAGTCGGTGTTGTATGAACTCACCCAGTCGATTTCCAGCGAGATGGGTTACATCATGCTGTACAACGCGGGTGGTGAACAGGAATTAGAACTCCGCGCGGTAACCGCCGATGGGAAAATCGCAACAGCGGCCTATCAAGAAAATATCCAACAAATTTCACGCACGGCGCTGAATCAGGGGAAAATGATTTATGCCAACCCTGAAGAAGGCGAAATTCATTCTTACATCGCCGCGCCGCTCATCTTGAACGAAAAGATCATCGGTGTCATCGGTATGGTCAACAGTCATAAGGGCGAAACCTTCACCGAAGAAGACCGCAATATGATGCACGCCATCACCAGTCAGGTTGATACCGCCATCTTCGAACGCCTCGAACAGCGCCGAATGCGTACCATCTTGCAGCGCTCGGTTGACCCCAAAGTGGTCGATTATTTGCTGCAACAAGCTAACCTCAATGTGCTGTACGGCGAGCGGGTGAACCTATCGGTGTTGTTTGCTGATCTGCGAGGTTCGACTGCATGGGCGGAACAAATCCCGCCGGAAGAATTTGTCTCGATTCTAAACCAATTCCTCGGCAAAATGACCGACATTATTCTAGAATTTGGCGGCACGCTCGATAAATTTGTCGGCGATCAAGTCATCGGTTTATTCGGTACACCCGTTCAAATGGACGACCACGCTTACCGCGCCGCATCTGCCGCCCTCAAAATGCAAGCCGTACACCACGATCTGCAAGTCGAACTACAGAACCATGGACAGTCGGTGCCAGATATGGGCATTGGCATCAGTTCGGGCGAGGCGATTGCGGGTGAAATCGGTCATTCAATCCGCAGCGAATTTACCGCCCTCGGTAACATCGTCAATTTGGGTTCACGGTTGTGCAGTGCCGCCGAAGCCAAGCAGATCCTCATCAGCGGGCCAACCTACGAAATGATCGCGCCCTTCGCACAGGTCGACTTTCTAGGCGAATTATCCTTCAAGGGGATCATCCACCCCTGCAAAACTTATGCCGTTCTTGGTATTCAATAGGTCGTAGTCAATGCTCAACCACTCAATCCGTTACTTTCAAAATGAACTGTATTGCGACGACATTCCGGTGCAAAGTATCACCGCCGAAGTTGGAACGCCCGTTTATATTTACAGTTTAAAACGCGTCCTCGCCAACCTGAGCCGAATCCGCGAAGCATTTGCAGCCGTGCAACCGCACATTCACTACAGTGCGAAGGCCAACGCCAACCTCGCCATCTTACGTACTCTTGTGAACGCGGGTGCGGGAATTGATGCGGTCAGTGCTGGCGAAATCCATAAAGCGCTGCTCGTCGGTACCAAGCCCGAAGACATTGTATTCGCCGGTGTGGGCAAAACCCGCGACGAACTTCGCTACGCCCTTGAACAAAATGTCGGCTGGTTTAACGTCGAAAATTCACTCGAACTTCAATATATTAATGATTTAGTCGCCGAACTGAAGCGTGAACCTGCGCGGGTCGCCTTGCGCCTCAACCCCGACATCACTGCCGCCACTCACCGCTACATCGCGACAGGTCACAAGGCTGCGAAGTTCGGCCTATCCATTCAAACGGTCAAAGAAATTCTCAAAAAACGCAGCCAATTCCCACATCTTAAAATTGAAGGCATCCATATCCATATCGGCAGCCAGCTTCACAACACGGCCGCTACCCGCCGTGCTGTACAGGTCGTATTGGAATGTTTAGCGCCCTACCCCGAAATCCGAACCGTCAACATTGGCGGGGGTATGGCAGTGCGCTATGCAGAAGATGAGGATATTCCCAGGTGGGAAGATTTTGGCGCGGCGATTGCCCCACTGCTCAAGGATTATCAGGTCATCCTCGAACCGGGGCGCTCGCTGGTTGCAGACGCAGGTTTAATGGCGGTAACCGTCCTATACTTCAAAGAACAAGGTGGAGAGCCTATTCTCATCACCGACGGAAGCATGGCTGAACTCATTCGCCCTGCCCTCTACGAAGCCCATCACGAAATTGTGCCGGTTAACAAATCGCCATCACCGGATACTTATCTCAACTTTCATGTCGTTGGGCCTGTCTGCGAAAGTGCCGATGCACTCGGTCATAATGTCAGCCTCGCCCAGATGGAACCGGGAGCCTTGTTAGCCGTGCTGACAGCGGGTGCATATGGTATGGTCATGGCGAGCAATTACAACCAACGCCTTCGCCCGCCAGAAGTCGTAGTCGCCGAAGATGGTGCGTCGTGGAAGCTGGCACGCCGCCGCGAAACCTGGGAAGACCTGACGTTGACCGAGATCTATTGAGGTTCTCAAGCAGAAATCCCGTAATAAGCTATACTGTCTATACTATTTTCTCATTACTGTAGGTAAGTGAAATGCGAATCTTTTTCAATTATGCGCATGTCGATTTAAGTGCTGTAGAGGATATTGCGGCTTTCCTAAGCGACCAACAGCATGAAATTGTTTCACAAACCACTCTGCTTCCCACCCAAGATTGGGCAGCCAAACTGACCGAACAAATCGCTTCTGCCGATGTGATGATTTATGCCCTCACGCCAGACGCCTTAGCTGCCGAGTGGTGCCAGTGGAATTTGGCGCAGGCCATCCAACAGGGTAAACCGGTCATCCCTGCCTTGATGCGCGAATGCTCGTCTGTGCCGGATGTGTTGGCGTCATTTCAGTATGTCGACTTCGCCGACGGCCTCAGTGTCGAGGACAAAGCCGCACTCACGCAGGCGTTGGCAAATCTACCCGCTTATGTGGTCAATGCTGCGCAAGCAGTTCCCGCACCCGTCTCCCCCGGTGGCATCCCAGCACAGGCTGTTGGCAGCGTCGATATTAGTCGCGCTAATTCGCCCCGCCGCACCCTACTCCCCAACATCCTCAATCTGCTCCCACCGCCATTTGAATGGCTCGATATTCCGGCTGGCGAAGTCACATTGAAGGATGCCAGTCAGGATGGTGGCTCGCACGGTGGCAAGTTCCGCTTAGCCCGATTTGCCATTGGCCGGTATGCCGTCACCAACGCCCAGTACCGCGTATTTATCGAAGACCCCAAAGGCTACAGCGCCGAACGTTGGTGGGACTTTTCCGAAGCTGCGAAGGGCTGGCGGACAAATAACCCCACCGCCCCCTCTGTCTCCCCCGACGAAGCCAAACCCGTCATTGGCATCTCATGGTTCGAGGCAGTCGCCTTTTGCCGCTGGCTAAACGTGCGAGTGCGCCCCGGCTTGGCAATGGCGAACCGCGACATGCCCAGCCGCCGCCAGCCTATCGAAACCATCCCCACTGTTGCCCTGCCCACCGAACAGCAGTGGCAGCACGCTATCGAAAACGACAAAGAGCGGATGGACTTGAGCGGCGGTGTTTTGGAGTGGTGCATGACTGGATGGGGTTCGGACAATGTGGTTCTCGGTGGGAATGTTGAGCGCGTTGTGCGTGTTGGCTCACTGGAGCATGACGACATTACCCGCCTCAGTCACCGTGACCTCGCCAAACCCGATACCCGCAACCACGAATTCGGCTTCCGGTTGGTCTGCTACTTACCCACAGCCTAATAAATAAAGTGTTTATCACGTTTTGAGGTTTTGAAATCCCCTCTCCAACGCTTTGGGGAGGGGATTTAGGGGTGAGATGATCTCGTTCAGTTCAGCAGCAAGTTACCCTCAACCTGCTTATCCAACTCGATCCCGCGTAACTCGCTAATCTGGTCACGAAGCGCTGCCGCCTTCTCGAATTCGAGCGATTGTGCTGCTGACTTCATTTCCTTTTCGAGTTCCTTAATCATCTTGTGAATATCTTCCTTCGGCAGCAGCGACAGATCCACACCACCTTCAACCTCGGCCTCTGTCTCGACCATCGACTTCACACGGTCGGTCAGGTCACGCACGGCCTTAATGATCGCCATCGGCTCAACACCACGATCTTCGTTATATTTTCGCTGAATATCGCGGCGGCGGTTCGTTTCATCAATCGCGCGTTTCATCGAGTCGGTCATATGGTTAGCGTACATAATCACGCTGCCTTCCACATGCCGCGCCGCACGACCAATGTTCTGGATAAGCGCTTGTTCTGAACGCAAGAAGCCTTCCTTATCTGCATCCAAAATAGCCACCAGCGACACTTCCGGCAGGTCGATACCTTCACGCAGCAGGTTAATGCCCACCAGCACGTCGTACACACCCAACCGCAGATCACGTAGGATTTCGATACGCTCAATCGTTTGGATCTCGGCATGTAAGTACTGCGCACGGATACCCATTTCATTGATGTATCCTGCCAATTCTTCCGCCATCCGCTGCGTAAGCGTCGTAACCAGCGCACGCTGTCCCTTTTGAACACGTAGGGCTATTTCTTGCAATAGGTCGTCAATCTGGCCTTCAATCGGGCGCACACTTACTTCGGGGTCGAGAATACCCGTCGGGCGGATAATCTGTTGAACCACCCCCTCACTGATCTCGCGCTCGTATGGGCCGGGGGTCGCCGAGGTATAAATCGTCTGCCCCATCCGCGTTTGGAACTCATCAAAGCTCAGTGGCCGGTTATCCAATGCGCTCGGCAAACGGAAGCCATAGTCCACCAGTGTGGTCTTGCGCGCCCTATCGCCGTTATACATCCCGCGCAGTTGTGGCACGCTCATATGGCTTTCGTCGATCACCATCAGGTAATCGCTTGGGAAATAATCAATCAGGGTGGATGGCGGACTGCCCGCCGGACGCTGGTCAAGATGCCGTGAATAATTCTCGATACCAGCCGAGTAACCAACTTCACGAATCATTTCTAAGTCGTAACGGGTACGCTGCTCGATACGCTGCGCTTCCAACAGCTTTCCTTCACGCTTGAAGTTGAGAATCGTCTCTTGCAGTTCAACCTCAATATCATGGAGTGCCTGCTTAGTTTTCTCTTCATCGGTCACGAACTGCTTCGCGGGGAATATCTTAATCGACGCATGTTCTTCGAGAATTTCACCCGTCAATGAATCAAACTCCACAATGCGTTCAATCTCATCGCCGAAAAGCTGGATGCGATACGCCGTTTCCGCATACGCCGGCACAATTTCGAGCGTATCGCCACGCACACGAAACGTACCACGGTGTAGATCAAGGTCATTCCGCGAATACTGAATTTGCACGAGCTTCCGCAAAATCGTATCACGCCGGATCGTTTCGCCCACTTGTAACTCGACAATCGACCGTCCCCACGCCTGCGGACTGCCGATACCATAGATGCACGACACTGAGGCGACAATCAGCACATCGCGACGCGAAAACAATGCCGCTGTAGCAGCCAACCGCAAACGGTCGATCTGCTCGTTGATCTGCGATTCCTTCTCGATGTGCAAATCCATACGCGGCACATACGCTTCAGGCTGGTAGTAATCATAGTAACTGACGAAGTATTCAACCGCGTTCTTAGGAAAAAACTCCTTAAACTCGGAATACAACTGGGCTGCCAGCGTCTTGTTGTGCGCCAAAACCAATGTGGGTTTCTGTACTCGCTGAACGACCTGGGCTATCGAAAATGTTTTACCGGTACCTGTAGCACCCAGTAGGGTCTGGTGTTGAAGCCCTTTGTCGAGACCTTCAACAAGACCTTGAATCGCGGTGGGTTGGTCACCTGTTGGTTGGAACTCCGACACAATTTGGAAGGGGGGCATGTCACGCTCCATTTCAGAACGTCAGTTCGGACAGGACTAGATATTATAGCGGAAAAAATAAGCCTATCAAAGGGCTGGTTGGGAGATAAACACCCTACTTTCAATGGTCACTCCAATAGTGACAAAATGTGCAATCTCCGGCGTTTTTGCTGGTTTGACCATTGACGTAGGGAAATCCGGCTGATATTATTCTTAACATACGATGCGGGGTAGAGCAGTGGAAGCTCGTCGGGCTCATAACCCGGAGGTCGCAGGTTCGAGTCCTGTCCCCGCTATTCATGGTGATATAGCTCAGCCGGTTAGAGCGATGCACTCATAATGCATAGGTCCCTGGTTCGAGTCCAGGTATCACCACCATAACATTGATGGACAATCAAACCCTCTCATACGAGGGTTTTTTGTTGCTATTTTTTCTTGGCAAAAATGGCAGCACGACAAGCGTTGGCAATGGCAATCACAAATTCTTGCCAATCATCATTTTCCTCGGCTGATTCATGCGCGAATTTGGCAATCTTGGCGGAGAGATGTGCCGCCGCCAAGATTGCCAACTTTTAGTCGTTAGTTAATAGTCTTTAGTCGATAGTCCAATGCACAACAAGCGGAATATGCGTAAAAAGCAGCAAATGCAGCACAAAACCATTGACTGTTGACCAAATAGGATTTGCGGCAAAGAACGAGTAGGGTTGCTGCTGCCCCACAAGGGGACTATAGCAACGTTTGCTACAAAGCCCTATCTAAGTCGTTGTTAAGTTGCGTGTGAGTGGGGAACCCATGACAGCGGAATGGTCTGAGACCATTCCCTACCAAATCCTATGAGCATCATAAGCGATCTGTTGAGGTAAAGGGTGACCATTTGGAAGAACATTTGGTAGCTTTTAGAGGGTGTTGGCGTTAACCATTTTGAGTGAACAGGAATGTTAAGCAGGTTGGTAGATGGTTGGAAAATGGTTTGTCAACAAACTTAATCTAAACCTAAGTCATAATAGTTTGAGGTTTCACTTTCAATACATCCTTCATTTGCTAAGGATGCTCATTGTCCTCCCCGTATACTACGCAACAGGGAGGGAACATCGCAGTTTAATGTCACAAATGACAAGGTAGCCCTATTTCGGATGTAGTCAGGCAAATAAAAAGGCGCAGCCGGTGCCGCGCCTTTCCATCGTCAAAAGATCAGATTATACGACGAACTGCCCGTTCTTATAAAACAGCTCACCATCGACATGAATGGTGCTTTCGTTGCGCATATCGCAAATCATGTCCCAGTGTACGGCGCTGCGGTTGTTGCTGCCCGTTTCGGGGTAGCCCATGCCGATAGCCATATGCACAGTGCCGCCGATCTTCTCATCAAACAGGATGTTACCTGTGAAGCGGTTGATACCGAAATTCGTACCAATCGCGAACTCGCCCAGATAACGCGCCCCTGCATCCGTGTTCAACTGGGCTTGAAGCAAATCGTCGTTGGTTTCAGCCTTGGCATGAACGACCTTTCCGTTTTCAAACTTCAACTCGATGCCGGAAACTGCCCTGCCCGCGACGATGCTTGGATAATCGAACCGAATCCAACCTTGCACCGAGTCTTCCACCGGCCCCGTGAAAATCTCACCGCTAGGCATGTTCTTATGCCCGTCGCTGTTGATGAACGTTCGACCCTCAATCGAAAGCTCGATGTCGGCATTCGGCCCTTGCAGCTTCACATGTTTCTTGCCCTTTAACCAATCGACCTTCAACTGCTGCACCGCCGAAAGTTTGCGCCATTCGCCTGCCGGATCTTCGTGGTCAAGGAACATCGAGCCGAAAATGAAGTTCTCGTATTCTTCGAGGCTCAAATTGGCTTCCTGAGCGCTGGCCTCGGTCGGGTACCACGTCCCTACCCACTCGAAGTCCAACTTGGCACTGCGGTTCAGGCGTGTATCGAGCCATGTCCGACGAGCCGCCGCGATACTCTGTACGCGCTTGGCATCTACATTGGTCATCGCACGGGTGTTGTTGCTTGACCCGATGCGAATATAAATGTCGGCCTTGTCATAGTAAAGCGACATGCTGGGGTCAAGCCATGCGATCTGGTCGTCGTTCGCTTCACGGGCAAAATGCCGTGTCATCGCTTCATCGCTGATGAATACCGACGGGTTGCCACCATACTTCAGCACTTCGGCATAAACCGCCCGCAGCGCCGGTAAAGTTGCCACATCGCCCAAAATGCCCACCCACATGCCGGGTTTTACATCACAGGCGTAATCGACGAGGACATTTGCTAAACGTTGTATACGAATATCAGCCATTGTTAACATCCTTAGTGCGAACCATTGGGCTTGTCACCATGCCCATGATTGCGATACATAATGAGAACATACGATACAAAGGCGAACGCTGCCCCATACAAAAAGGTCGAAAGCGGGTCATTTCGTTCCAAAAAGTATTTCAGGAAGGAAATACCGCCGATCAGCACAACCAAATTGCTAAGCAGACTTTTTAGTTCATCGAAGCTGCTGATCTTCAACCACTCCGGCAAATCAAGCTCGCCGATGAACAACTCGTAAATGGAAACGGTGAAAATATACAACACGGCCACCAACAAGAAAATATCCATCAACTGCGCCAATGAGGTGATGGTATTGGACGCGCCATTATATTTGGCGAACAACCCGTACACAACGTAAATAGTTTCGTATACGCTCCAAATGAGCGCGGCAATCGTGGCTACAAAGCCCGCGAAAACCAGTATCAGCATCAAATATTTGGTGCTTTCGAGCAGCTTCTTCATGTTCCCCCTCAACATCCTTTTACTAGACTAAACTCTTGGCCTTTGCCAAAATAGAATCGAACTGAACTTCAATATCATGTACATCCGTGACCTACTGAACAAAGAGATCAAGTGAGGGTACGATCCTCAAAATTCCGATTACCCCATTTGCTGCCCCTTGAGCCGTTATAATAAGTTAAAATTCTGATTTGATGATGTCCGAGATTATAGCAAGCGGCTTCAACATGGCGAAATTATTCCGTCAATATACTCAGAGCAGATTAATCTGTGAGTGCTGCCGTAAAAAAGCAAAGGATTTAAACATATGAATATCAGGCTTCGTGCTTTTATCATCTTCTTAGGGATGCTGCTCATCGCAGTCGTTTTTACCTTTCCGTTGTGGCGACCGTTTTTCGTGCGTACCGTCGTCACTGATGTATTCCCCGGCTTAAATGCGGAACAGCAAAACGCTTTCTTGCTGCTTTCTGACGATCAACAGCAAATCTTCAACGACCTCCGAAAAGAAGATGCTACGATAGCCGTAGCGATGGCACAAGCGGCTACCAGTCCCGATATCATTATTCCCACCGAGCAGCAGGGAATGCCTACACTCCTGAATCCGTCTGTGGTAGCGGGTGGCAGCTTTAGGGAAATTGATGCAATCCACACCGCGACTGGCACAGCTACCATTTACCAGTTGCCCGACAATTCGCGACTGCTGCGGCTGGAAAATTTTAAAGTCACTAACGGCCCTACTTTGCACATCTATATGACCCGCAACGCAACCCCTGTAGAAAGCAAAGACATTGGGACAGATTATATTGACCTTGGACTGTTACAGGCAAACGTTGGAAATCAAAACTACCCCGTGCCGAGCGAGGTAGATTTGAGTGCATATCGAGGATTAGTGATTTATTCGGCGCCCTATAACGTGATTTACAGCACTGCCGAACTCCGGTTGAGCTAAAGCCCGCCGTACCGCCACACGCCGTCCACCATTGTGGCTCTAACTCGAGCATCTAAGATTTCGGCAGGTGGAATATTATAAAGGTCACGGTCGAGCACGACTAGATCAGCGAGGAAACCGGGGGCGAGCTTACCCAAACGGTCTTCCATACCGGCTGCGTAGGCTGCTCCTGTGGTATAGCCATGCAACGCTTCATCAACGCTCAGCCGCGCTTCGGGGTACCAGCCATCCGGCCCCGGCGATCCGTCAGGCCGTTGACGTGTTACCGCCGCATGAATACCCGTAAGGGGGTCAAACGGCTCAACAGGCGAATCAGATCCAAAAGCACAGATAACGCCCTGATCAATCTGAACACGCGGGTTATAGGCCAAGCGTGACCGGTCGCCCCATACCTTATCCGAGGTCAACATATCGGATGTGGCGTGGAGCGGCTGCATCGACGCGATCACCTTCAATTCGGCTAAGCGGTGGACATCATTCGGGTGAATTACCTGTACATGTTCAATCCGGTGACGGCGTGTCGATGGTGCTTCGCCACGTTGGGCTTCTTGCCCCCGAACAATTTCAATGGCGTCCAGCACGTCATGTACAGCACGGTCACCAATCGCGTGAATGGTTGATGGCAATCCCGCAGCGCTGGCGCGGCTCATCAATTCAGTCATTTCTTCCGGCTCAATCGTTCGAATGCCGTAGTTCCCCGGTTCACCGATGTATGGGTCGATCATCAACGCCGTATGCGGGCCAATTGCACCGTCCGCGAACATCTTCAACGCGCCAATCCGTATCCAATCATCGCCAAACCCAACCCGCAAACCGGAGTCGAGCGCAGCCGAAAGCCAATCTTTATTGATGTTTTTCAGCATCCTTAAGCCAAGTTCGCCCCGCTCACGCAAGATTTGCATCCCGACCAAACTCGAAGGTTCGTCAAAATCGTGAACACCTGTCAACCCATAAGACAGCGCCAATTCCTGTGCTTGCTTCATATGATCGGCAATTTGACCCGGCGTGTACTTCGGAATATAAGTGCGCACCAAATCCATCGCGGAAAGCTCAAGCAGTAAGCCAGTCGGATTACCGTTGGCATCTTTAACGATATGCCCACCCACAGGGTCAGGCGTAGACGCGGTGACACCTGCCAAACGCAAAGCATAGCTGTTTACCCAGCCAGCATGAAAACTCTTGGCAATCAAAAATACGGGGTTATTAGGCGAAATAGCATCTAAGTCCACCGCACCGGGGAAAGCCGCATCCGGCCATATATCTTGGAACCAACCGTAGCCAGTCACCCACTCACCAGCAGGTGTAGCCGCGATACGTGCCGCCACTCGATCAACCGCGATTGATTTCTGGGGCACTTCAAATAGGTTGACCTGTTGCAGACCGCGTGCTGTTTGCTCCCAGTGGATATGGGCATCCGTCAAACCGGGGATAATGGTCGCACCGCCAGCGTTCTCGCGGACAGTCTCCGCAGAGGCCAACAGCAGCATGTCATCATCAGACCCATAGGCAAAAATCCGGTTATCACGGATAGCGATTGCAGATGCCCGTGCTTGACGCGCATCTAATGTAACGATATTGGCATTGTAAATAACACGATCAATCAGACGCATGGTTACCGAACCTCCGCAAGCGCCCGGTTGACCTCCAGCGCACTTGGGGCGCTTTCCAAACCAACGCGGGTGACAGAATAAGCAGCAAGGCGCGCCGCTACATAGGTAGCAGCAGAAAAATCATAATTCGTGACATGCAAAGCCGAAAGCAAGCTGGCAGCGAACACATCCCCTGCCCCTGTCGGATGCACCAGCTCGACCTGTGGTGTGGTGAAGCTCGTCGGCAGCCCATTATGGTAATAGGTACCACCATTTTCTGCGCGGGTCACAAACAAATGGCGTACCACACCCGCAAACTCCTGTTCAAGTTCCGGTGCTTCCGCAATATCTTCTTCACTGAAAACGACAATATCAATATCTTTTAAAACATCGGCATCAAACCATCGCTTAAACCGCACGCGTCCATCTGCATCCCATTTCCGCAGCCAGCCCTGTAACGTCAGCATCACGGTCGCGTCTTTGAACTGATGGGCAATTTGCGGATCAACTTCGTCCGTAAGCGGTGCTAGATGAACGAGCGGGGAGGCTAACCAATGGGCTGGAATATCAGCGGGTGTGATTTTGGCAGCAACCGCTCTTAAATATTGAATTCGACCGGTGGGTTCGTAAATATTTTCGAAGGTGCTGGTATCGGAAGCAGGTAAAACAACCAAGTCAGAAACAAATGGCGTTAATTGAGAAAGCAGAGGTTCATCGGGCGCAGTGCTGGTTAAAATTCCCACTGATAAGCCAAATGAGTGGATAACACGGGCGGCGTAAGAAACAGTCCCGCCGAGCAAACGCCCAGCGGGGGTTAAATCAGCCGTTGCATGACCAATGAGCAAGTAGTCCGGCGCGGCATTCATATTAGGGTGCTACCGCGGAACAATAGTGACTTTGCGGGAATTACCCTCGCCGACGCTCTTGGTCTGTACATCTTCACGGCTACGCAGCGCCATATGCACAATACGGCGTTCGTAGGGTGGCATCGGCTCTAAAGCGACCGTTCGCTTGGTACGCGATGCCTGATCAGCCATACGCAGGGCAAGGTCATGCAGCATCCGTGAGCGCTTGGCTTTATAGCCTGCCGCATCAACCACAATATTTGCACGATGTTGTAGTTCGCGGCTCGAAATCAGGCGGGTGATGTACTGAAGTGCATTCAGCGTTTCCCCACGGCGACCAATCAGCGAATTGAGGTTCGGCCCAGTGATGTCGAGCAGCCACGGATCGGCCTCGCCATCCTGAGAATTGATTGCACGTCGTACAATGATTTCAGGACGCAAAATTTGCATTCGCTCTAACAACTCGCCGAGAACCACCTTGGCGACACGCACATCTTCGTCAATTAAGGACTCGTCGGTGATTTCCTGCATTTCTTCGAGCAGTGAAACGCCTTCATCCTCATCAACTTCGGCTGAAAACGACTCTTCTGGTTGTCTGGAGGGCTTTGTAGAAACAGGTTGTTCATCATCTTCATCGGGTTCGTCATCAGCGATAGGTGCTGAAGCGGGTGTAGACGCCGATGCAGCTTGCGTGCGGAACAACTGCAACCGCACACGAGCGGGACGCGCGCCCAAGCCAAACATACCGCGACTGGGTTCTTCCAGCACTTCAACAATTACATCCGTGGGAGACACACCACCGAGTTCCGCCAATCCTTTGCTGATGGCTTCTTCGACACTGTCGCCCGTCGTTTCGATGGAGCGTTCAGAACTCATGAATTAAATCCTTGTTGCAAACAAGATTACGGCTACCATGCAGCCGTATAACAATTTATTTAGCGGGCTTCGCTTTGGGTGACTTTACCCTTGTTTCGCCCTGTTTGCCATTGGTTTTGGTTTCCGACTTACTTTCAGAAGGTGTATCTTCGGTAATCGTCGTTCCAGACATTAAACCGACGGCACGTTCAGCCTCCAGCTTAGCCTTTAGCGTTGACTTGCCACCGGGGCCAACCGGCACAACTACCGGCTTCGCCGCACGATTTGAGCTTGGCGAAAACGGCAGCAGGGTGCGCCAATCAAACTTCTTACCCTTGTTACCCATCGCGTATTGAACAATACCCATGATGTTAGACACAATAAAGTAAACCGACAAACCCACCGAGAATGACAACGAGAACATGCCCATCATCAATGGCATAATCGTCGTCATGGATTGGGTCATCGCCGCTGCCTGGTTTGGCTTGCCATCGGGGTCAGCCGGAGCTGCCGGAGGGGTCATCATCTTCGACTGTACATAAGAAGTGATCAGAACTAACACCGGAAAAATCAGCGCATAAGCGGGGTTAGCTGACGGCGATTGGGTCAAGTCCATGCCAAAGAACACGTTATTCAGCGGAACCAACCGGTCAAGTCCGGGTAACAAGAAGCGACCGGACAAATCCAACAGTTGAAGCGGTGTAGCTGCCAACGCATGATTGATCGCTTGATACAATCCAATCCAGATCGGTAGCTGAATAATTAGGGGCAAGCAGCCACCAAGCGGGTTGACCCCGTATTCACGATACAGCCGCATCTGTTCTTGCGACAACTTCTCACGGTCGTTCTTGTGCTTCTCCTGCAACTTCTTGAGTTCGGGCTGAAGTTCAGCCATCGCTTTCGAAGCACGGGTCTGTTGAGCCGTCAACGGAAACGTTATCAAGCGTATCAACACGGTGAAAAGGATAATCGCAATCACCGAGCTATTGAACAACTGGTAAAGCAGTGTCAGAACCGTGATAAACGGGTTAAGGATTATGTCCCACATGGGTAAAGCGCTCCCTCAATCTTACTGGAAACTGTATGACCACTTCGACTCGCCGTTATCTAGTGCATAAGCCACTAGAATTTGGCTAGTCGCGGTCGTACTGACAACGATATATGGCTTAGGAATATCCACACCATCTCCCGGCTCTATAAGTAAGATGTCGGAAAGAATTTCCCCTTGCAATTCACGCACCAAAGGCTTTCCGTCGGATTCGATAATAGCTGTACCATCCTCACGATTGAGCCAATACAATTTTTGGTCGCGAGAAGCTACCAAAATCACATCGCCCACAATCAGCGGCGTAGCACGAATTGCCCGACCAGCCACTTTTTGCTGCCACACAGGCTGCAAGTTATTGGCAGTGTCAAAAGCATATACACTACCGCCCAAATCGGCAACATAAAGGATACCGTCATTGATGACCGGTGAACCCCAAATCCAATCAACGGTCGGCTGCTGGTTCAAAATTTGACCATCAGTGGAAATTTCATAAACAGCACGCGCAAAGCTGCCGATGTAAAGCTTACCATCGACGTAGACCGGAGTTGAAGTAGCCGCGCCGCCCAAATCCAGCTTCCACTTCTCAGCACCTGTTTCAGCATCAACCGCATACAAATTGTGGTCAAGCGATGAGAAATACAGCGTGCCCTCTACCAGCAGAGGCTTGCCCCATACACCATGTTCAGTGTTGGCCTTCCACTTAACATCCAACGTATTGCGGTCAAGCGCCACAATATCTTTAGCGTTAAGTGCAACGTAAATGAGATCATCTGTTACGAGAACATCCGTAACCGAGTGTCCGGTAATACCATCTATGGTCTGAGGTTCGCCGTTAGCCTGGGCTAACGTGTTGTCAATCTTGTAAATGTGCTGATCGTAAGCAACGGCCAGCAGTGTTTGATCATCAATCGCCACGGGAGCCGTGTAGAACTGACGTCCGCTGCCGGGGCGGAAATCCCAAGCGCGGAGCTTACCTTCGGAGTCCGGCGGACGGTTTTCACAATCCGCATTCTTCAAGACGACGGCTTTACCATCAGCAGGGTTAACCTGAACAATCCGGTCGGTATAAGCAACCAGAATACTTTCGAAGGCTGTACCGTTGCATACATTGGTGAAAAGACTGATTGAAGGCCACCCTGTACCCAGTGGTGCAGGACCGCAGGCTGTTAATGCCAGCGTAAACAACACAAGAGCGCCCCATAATGTACGGCGCGCGAGAAACTGGCGGATATTCAACACATTACTCCTCAAGCTCAGGTACAGGGTCATAGCCGCCTGTATGAAATGGGTGACAGCGACCAATGCGTTTTAAACCCATCCAACCTCCACGTATGACACCGAAACGGTTAATGGCTTCGTACATATACATGGAACATGTTGGTTCATAAATGCAGGACGGCGGCAAAAGCGGGGAAATGAAGCGCTTGTAAAAACGAATCAACGCTAATGCTATGAATTTCACCCTTCACTGCTTTCCACTATCAATAAATCTGATTGGCGAAACAAATCAGTTACTATACGACTTATGCTGTCTAAAGGTTGCTGGGTAAGCGGCGTCCGCACGACCAGCACAACATCATAGCCATCACGCAACTGCGGTTGCAACGACCGTAAAACTTCACGCAGCAAACGGCGCATCCGATTTCGCACCACAGCCCCACCCACCCGTCCTGAAGTCACTAATCCATAACGATTGTGTGTCAGTTCATTGGAACAATGACTCATCAATATATAACGGTTTTGGATAGTCTTTCCAGATTGACGGAGACGAGCGAAGTCCTCTGTGCGGCGAAGTCGAAAGCGCCGTTCCATAGTTACGTCAGTTAGGCTTTCCAGTTGACCTTTTTCACATGGTT